>NZ_VWWK01000012.1:0-86605 GCF_011753035.1 Burkholderia sp. Ax-1720
CGCGCGTGGTGCCGGTGCCGGTGCGGATCGCCTCGCATACGCCGCGGCTCGCGGCGGCCGTGCCGGTGTTCCGCGATGCGCTCGGCGCTGTACCCGTCGCGCGCGGCGCGGCCGGCACGCGCCTGTTCAGCGGCATCGACGGCGCCGCCGTGCTCGATACCGAAACCGGGCTCGACAAGCTCGCCCGCCAGATCGCCGAGCCGGTCGAGTGGGCCGCCTGCCTGGCCGCCTGTGTCGAGGCCGGCGCGAGCGCCTTCCTCGAACTCGGGCCGGGGCGCGCGCTGGCCGAGATGGCGGGTGCGGCCTATCCATCGATACCGGCGCGCAGCCTGGCCGATTTCCGCTCGCTGGACGGCGTGCGCGGCTGGCTGGAGAGGATCGAGGCGGCTTGAAGGGCGTGGCGGGGGCGCGGTGGTATGCAGGGCTTCGCGAGGGAGCCGGCCGAAGCGGATGATCGAGGCAGCTTGAACGAGGCGGCGAAGGCAGCGGCGGCATGCCCTCGCCGTGCAAGCGGAAAGGCCTCGATACCGGCCGGAAGCCGGGCGATCCACGGCACCCGAAGCCGCCGCCGGACGCGGCTGGCACGGCCTGGCGAACGCGCGTTCGTCGTCGCCGCGCCACGCCGCGCAGAAACCGCTTGCGAGCCGCATCGGCGTGACTACAATACGCGCCCGATGAGACCACACGCCCGCCTTGCCGCCGCTTTCAGCGCGGCTTCCGCCTTTGTCGCGCCCGCCGTTTTCGCGCTGCCCGCGCCCTTTGTCGGCGCGAGCGCCAGCGCCTATTTTTCCGATGATGCCGTCTCGGCCGACCTGGCCGCCGAACTGGTGCGCGGCGCGCGGCAGCGCGTGCTGGTGGCCGGTTACGCCTCGCTGTCGCCGAAGCTGGCGGCCGCCCTGTGCGATGCGCGCCGGCGCGGGGTCGCGGTGCGCGTGGTGCTCGACCGTTCGGCGCCGGCACTGCGCTACAGCGGCGCGGCCCTGCTGGCCGAAACCGGCGTCGAGGTGGTGTTCGCGCGTCGCGCCGGCCTGATCCGCGCGCCGTTCCTGGTGGTCGACGATGCCGTCGCGACCGAGGTCGCGGCCCGGCGCGCGGGTTTGGCCAGGGCGGCCAGCGGCGCGGACGTGGCCGCGCTGCTGCCGCGTGCCGGCATGCGCCCCGGCGTGCACGAGTTGAATGTATTCCACGACGTGCCGCGGCTCGCGCAAGCCTATGCGCAGACCTTCTGGCGGCTCTACCGCGTGGCGGCCGCCGAGCGCTGAAATCCGGGCCGCCGTCGGCGAGCGGGATCACGTCTTGCGGCACATGACGGCCGGCACGCGCGCATGCGAAACCCGATGTGCCGCCGCGAAGCCGGTCGGTACCGGTGCCGCCTCTTCATCGTCGCGCCGTTTCGATCCGGCACCATAATGGCCGACCGTTCGACGGACCGGACAGACACCGGCCCGCCCGTGCCGCGCGATGCCGCGGCGCGGCCCGCCGGAACGGCGCGACGACGCAGTTGGCGGCCTGCGCGTTCGCTTGCACAATAGCCGCTCCCACGACGAGGCAGACGATGGCGATCACGGTCGAGACTCTCCAGTTCGCGGCACGCGACGGACGACCGTTGACGGGCTCGCTCCATATTCCCCCCGTATCGAACCGGCGCGCGGTGCTGATCAACAGCGCGCTGGGCACGCCGCGCGCGCGTTACGACGGGTTCGCGCGCTTCCTGGCCGAAGCCGGCTTCAGCGTGCTGAGCTACGACAACCGCGGCATCGGCGGCTCGCGCACGGCGGTGGGCGACGCCGATCGCGTGCGGCTGCGGCAGTGGGGCGAGGCCGACCTGCCGGCCGCGCTCGACTGCCTCGCCGCGCGGCTGCCCGAGGCGCGCCAGTTCGCCGTCGGCCATGCCACGGGGGGACGGCTGCTCGGTCTCGCACCGAACCTGGGCCAGTTGTCGGGCATCGTCACGATCGCGGCCGGCACCGCCTATCGCAGCGACGCGGGCGGCCTGGCCGGGATCCGGCTGGCGCTGGCCGGTTACCTGACGGTGCCCTTGGCCGGGCGGCTGCTGTCGCGCGTGCCGGGCCGGCTGCTGCTCGGCGCCGAGGCCGACGTGCCGGCGGGCATCGCGCGCGACTGGGCGCGCGGCTGCCGGCAGGCGGGCGGCGACCTGGATGCGGCGGGGCCGGCATCGCGCGCCGGTTTCGAGGCCTATCGCGGCCCGCTTCTCGCCTATGCGGTCGAGGAC
Source organism: Burkholderia sp. Ax-1720 (assembly GCF_011753035.1). Lineage (NCBI taxonomy): Bacteria > Pseudomonadati > Pseudomonadota > Betaproteobacteria > Burkholderiales > Burkholderiaceae > Burkholderia > Burkholderia sp. Ax-1720. The sequence continues at coordinate 2,234 of NZ_VWWK01000012.1, forward strand.
GATCCCCTGGCGCCCTCGGCCGCCGTCAGCGCGCTGCACCGGCAATTCATCCATGCCGAGCTCGAGTTGCGCTGGATCGCCCCGCATCCGGGGCACGCCCCGATTGGCCAGGCGGGTTATTTCCGCGACGACAATCGCGGTCTGTGGCCCTCGCTGGCCGGTTGGCTGGCCGCCTGCTGAATCGACGGGGCGAGGCCTTCCCGCTCTTCCCGGCGGTTCCGGCACTGGCGCCGGGCCGCGCGACGCTGTTACAGTCGTCGGTCCCGCCGTCAACCGAGTGAGACTCAGATGAAGCTGATCGGAATGCTGGATTCGCCCTACGTTCGTCGCGCCGCCGTGTCGGCCAAGCTGCTCGGGCTGTCGTTCGAGCACCAGCCGCTGTCGGTGTTTCGTCATTTCGACGAATTCAGGGCCGTAAACCCGGTGGTCAAGGCGCCCACGCTGTTGACCGACGACGGCACCATGGTGCTCGACTCCTCGCTGATCTGCGACTACCTGGACCACCTGGTCGAGCCAGAGCGGCGCCTGCTGCCGGTGGATGCCGCCGCGCGGCTGCGCTCCCTGGAACTGATCGGCCTCGCCCTGGCGGCGGCCGAGAAGACCGTGCAGGTAGTCTACGAATGCGGCCAGCGGCCCGACGAGAAACTGCACCAGCCCTGGCTCGACCGGATCGTGCAGCAGCTCGACGGCGCCTACGGCGCGCTCGAGGCGCGCATCCTCGGCACCACCGGCTGGCTGCTCGGCGAGCGCATCACGCAGGCCGACGTGGCGCTGGCGGTGGTCTGGCGCTTCACGCAGTACGTGCGGCCCGATCACCCGGCCCTGGCCGCCGTCGACGCCGAGCGCTACCCGAGCATCGCCGCGCTGTCGGCGCGCGCCGAGGCGCTGCCCGAGTTCGCCGGCACGCCGCTGGACTGATCGGGCAGGGCCGCGGCCACCCGCGGCAGGCACGGCGATTGTTCTGCCGGGCAAACAAGTGACTTCGGCGCCGGCAGGTTTATCCGCCGGCGGCCGCTCCGTAGAATTCACTCCGTCGCCCAACCATCGTCCGCCGGAGCCCGCCATGAGAACCCTGATCGAAAATCGCCTGTATCACCCGTCCGTCGTGCTGCCGATGGTCTCGCTGATGCAACTGATGGTGACGCTCGACTTCAATCTCGGGCAGGTCGGCTTCGTGGTGGCGGGCCGCGGCGTGCGCGCGGCGGTCGAGCGCTCGCGTTCGCTGATCGACTGCCTGGCCTGCCGCAACTGCCACTGCGCCGTGCATTGATGCGGCGGCGGCTCGCCGCCGCGCCGTTCAGGACGCAGGACGACAGACACCCCCGCCTCGGCGGGGGTGTTCGTTTTTGGGCGTAAAGGAAAAGGATGAAGCGGCGGGCGGCAGGCAATAAAAAATTGGCGGCGTCAAGTCATTTGTGAAAATGGCTCGATGGCTGGAAGTCTATATGGGGTGCGGATTTAGCTCTGCTTCGGGCGGCTTTGCAGGACTGCGGCCTGGTGGGCTAGGAGCCACATAAGAGCGTCGGGAGAGAAAGCCGGGTCGCACTTGGTCGTGCTGGATTGCCGAGAAGCGGCAGGCTTGTGCTCTCATCATAGCCCAACCGTCCACCGCCCTCCAGAACGAAGAACGCGCAGCTTCGGGCTGCGCGTTCGATGGATGGTCGCCAACGGAAATCCAAATCGTCAGCTTGGCTTGGGCGGCGCGGCCTTGCCTGCGTCGCCTTTTCTGAATCCCCGATCCCCCGCCATAAACGCTTCGAGCATGTGCGGGATCAGGGTTGCCGCATCGACCGCCTCCCCGTATGTCTGCGCGTGCAGCGCGGCGTAACGGTCTAGGTCGGCTTTCAGGCTGGCCGGGCATGCAAAGGTCAGCTTGATGCTCTCCGTTTTCGGTAACGGCCCGAGACGCAGCTTGCGCGTCGTGCTCATGGCGAAATCCCCCGATTGAAGAACAGTGGCTGGTACGGCCGCAGCACGATGTCGCGGTTGACGATAATGCTGACTGGCAGGCCCGGTCGTTCGGTCAAGGTCGGCTGGATGTTGAGATTGCGGCGAGTGAACTCCTGGCCGACCTGATTGGCCGTGTCCTGCGCGCTATCCCGGAACGCGATGACCGTATTGCCATTGACATTGCCCTGATTCGAGACGGCCAGCTCGGAACCCACACCCAACACGGTGGACAGCGCGGCACCAGCGAGGATGCGTCCCCAATGCCAATCGACGCCATCCTCCAGACCGGCATAGCCAGCCGGATCGGCACCGGCCAGGTTGTCGAGCGTGAGCGAAGACGTGTCCGGCAGGATGATGCGGTTCCACACGATCTGCACGCGGCTCTGCCCGTAGGCGACCTGGCTGTTGTATTTGCCGAGGATGCGCGAACCCTGCGGAATCAGCAGATAGCGGCCCGTCGCCGTGTCGTACACCGGCGCTGTCACGGTGCCGATCACGTCGCCCGGCAAATCCGACTTGATGCCCGTCATCAGTGCCGCCGAGATCACGGTGCCAGCCATCACCTGATACGGCGAGGCCGGCGTTTGCAGACTGCCGGAATTACGGGTTTGCGTGGTTCCAGCTTTCTGGAACGCCTCTTTCTGATCTTGCCGGTTCTGCACGGCGGTCGGGTCGGCCGGCTGCGCCGCCATCGAGGCCGGGCCGGCAGCCTGCGGGTCGAAGCCCGCCAAGCCGGACGCCGGCGAGGCCGAAGCGGTCTGCGTGGACGCAGCGGTCGCGGCAGCGGCACGCTGAGGGTTGCTGGAACGGAAGAACACCGACGAACCCGCCGCCGCTTCAGCTTCCTTGCGTAACGCATCGCGCTCGGCCGCCGCCGCGTCTTGGCCCGGCGGCGCGTAGTTGGCCACCGCCGGCTGCTGCGACTGGACGATAGCCGGGCCGAGATCGCCCGGCAGCGGCGGCCCCAGCTCTGGCACTTTCGCCGGCAGCGGTGTCGGCTGCGGCGGCAGCTTCGAGTAGTCGGAAGGCAACCGATCAAGTTCTTCCGACTTCGACACGCGATCGACGTTGTAAAGCTCGGTCGTATCGTTGCCGCTGCGCGAGTGCTTCGGCTGCAACGACCACATCGTTGCGCCCAGCACGGCGATGCCAAGGCCGCCGGCCATCAGCGCCAGCGTGCGGCGGTTGAGGCGCGTCACCGGGCGCGGCTGCGCCCGCAGCGTCACGTTCTCCGGCGCGACCTTGGGTGCGGCTTCGGGGATCGGTACGTCCGGGGTGTTGTCCTGGCTCATGGTCAGTTCCCCCGCGTGCCGTCCGTGCGCTCGATACGCACCACATCGCCCTTGTCACCGCCCAGGCGTAGTTCGGCCGCGCCGAACAGCCGGTCCACGATGTAGTACGGCGAGCGGAAACGGTAGTTGACGAGCTGGCCATCACCCTGCGCGCCGATGACGAACAGCGGCGGTAGTTCGCCCTGGGCGATGCCGGGCGGAAACTCGATATAGACCTTCTCGCCATCGTCGAAGGCGCGCAGCGGTTTCCACGGCGGATTGCTGCCGCTGATCGCATAGCGGAAACGGATCTTCTCCAGCGACAGGCCGGTATCGACGGGGGCTGCCGCCTGCGCGGCCTGATCCTGCCGCTGCAAGGCCAGCATCTGGTCTTTCGGGTACTCCCACGACACCGACGCCATCCACGCCTTGTCGGTCGAGGTCAACTCGATCAGATAGGTGCGCCGGCTGGTGGTGATGACGAGGTTCGTCTTGAGGCCCGAACGGATCGGCTTGACCAGCACGTTCACGCGCAGCGCGTCGCCGGCGCCGCTGGACGTGTCGCCGACGATCCAGCGTACGGTGTCGCCGGCAGCGACCGTCACCAGTTCCTCGCCGGCCTGGAGCGAAATCACGGTGACGCGGCCCGGCGCCGCATAGACCTGATACAGCGCGCCGTCGGTGAAGGGCCACACCTGGATCGCGTTGACGAAACCCTCGCGCGTGGGGGCCATGCGCGCTTCGGCGTTCGCGCGCGAGACACGCACGGTTTCGTCGGCCGGTTCCGGCGCGGGTTTGACGTCGTCGTCTGAAGGCAGCGGCTTCATCTGCGCCGGCATCGGCAGCACCTTCGGCACCTCCACCACTTCAACCGGCTTGGGCGGATCGGGCTGCTTCTGTGCCTGCACTGGCTCGTCGAGCGAGATGTGCGGCGGTGGCTTGCCCTGCGAGGCGCAGCCCGACAGGACTGCCACGGTCAGCACAAAAGCGTAAAAACGGAAAGACGGGCTCATGGTTTGGCTCCTTCGGACACGTCCAGATCACGGCTCCACGACAAGCCATGCACGTAGAGGCCCAGGGGGTTCTTCCGCACTCGGGCTTCCGTGTGCGGGGTTTGATGGACAAGCGTGATCGCGGCCGTCCAGTGCTCGGGATTAGCTGCCGCCGCGCCATTGATGTAGTGCTGCTCGTTCCAACGAACGTTGAACGATGTATCGCTGACGCGAACCACACTGATGACTTCGACCGTCACCGACTCCTTGCCGACGCGCGCGAATGGATCGTTCTTGCTCGCGTATTCGTTGAGGACGGCTGCGCCGTGATCGGTGGTGTAGTTGTAGGCTTCGAGCCAGTTCTGGCGAACGACAACCGGGTCGATGGAAAGCGAGCGCGTCAGCTTGATGAAGTTCTCCAGGAACTTCGCAATGTCCGCGTCCTTGGGGTTGTACGAAGTCTTGGCTTCGCCGACGGCCAACACGTCACCGGCGTTGTTCACCTGCACGACGTAAGGCGTGACCATCGACTGCGTTGAGCGCCAGACCAGGCCACCGGCCATCAGCAGCGCGAGCGCGAGGCAGCCGAAGGCCATGAAGCGCCAGTTCTTCGCCTGTACGCGGGCCGAGCCGATACGCTCATCCCATACCTGCGCGGCAGATTGATATGGGGTGGCAGGCTGCGGCGTATTGGCGTAGCGCACCTGCGGTCGCTTGAATCGCATGGCGGGTTCTCCTCAAGAGTCGTTCATTCGTCGGGTTGGCCCAGGCTCGGGCCTTGCGCCGAGCCGCCGCCGTCCCCGCCGTGTAGCGTGTGTGCGGCGGTCGTGGCGGCATGGGTGATTTGCTGGCGGCGGTGCAGCCGTTTGGCCCAGGCGGGTTGCTGCTGGTCGGTGGAATTGACAGAGGTATCGCTGGCGGCCTGGTCGGATGCGGCACCGGATGACGTACCGCCGCTGGATGCGCCTGCGCTGTCCGAACGGAACGCTGCGGCAGCACGTTGTCCGAATGAGCGCGCGCCAGCGGTGGCCTTCTGGCCGACGGCCTGCGCGCCGGTCCTGGCGACATTGCCGAATCCGGCCATCGCACCTTTCGCGCCGCCACCGGCGGCAGCGGAACCGGCCTGAAAGGCCGAGCCGGCACTGCTGGCCGTAGAGGCGGCCATGCGCGCGCCCTTGCCGAGCGCACTGGCGGCGGCGGGCGCCATGCGCGCACCGGCGACCACGGCACCGCCGACGCCGGTAGCGGCAGCGCCGATAGCGACGGCAGTGCCGGCCGCGCCGACGGCAGCACCCGCCATCGCGCCCGCGCCGAGTTGCGGCGCACCGGATACAAGGCCGGTCGCAATGCCCGGCCCGTAGATACCGAGCGCGAGCATCGCCAGCGAGGCCAGCATCACGACCAGCGCGTGGTCGATGGATGGATCATTCGGCGTCGTCGGGAACTCCGCGAACAGGCCCGTGCCGATGCCAACGATGACAGCCAGTACCAGTACCTTGATGCCCGACGACACCACGTTGCCGAGCACTTTTTCGGCAAGGAACGCGGTCTTGTTCCAGAGCGCGAACGGCACCAGTACGAAGCCGGCGAGCGTGGTCAGCTTGAACTCGATCAGCGTGATGAAAAGCTGTACCGCCAGCACGAAAAAGCAGACGATGACGGTGAACCACGCGAGGAACATCACGACGATGGGCGTGATGTTGATGAACACCTCGGGGAAACCGGCCATCTGGCTGATCTGATCGAGAATCGGCGCGGCAGCGTCGATGCCGGTCTTGGCTAGATGCCCCGGTTGCAGGAACATCTCCATGCTCACGGCCGAGCCGGTGGCCGTCAGGCCCAGGCCGGCGAACGAACGGAACACGACGCCGGACAGCATGTTGAAGTTCTGGATGATGTAGGCGAACGCGCCAACGTAGAGCACCTTGCGGATGAGCTTCGCCATCACGTCTTCGCCCTGGCCGGTCGCATGGCCGAGCGCCCAATACAGGCCCGCGAGCGTCATGTCGATCACCACCAGCGTCGCGGTCAGAAACGCGACCTCGCCATGCAGCAGGCCGAATCCGCTGTCGATGTAGGTGGAAAAGACATTGAGGAAGTGGTCGATGATTGAAACGTCGTTCATGGCCGTCCCCGTCAGTTCCCGTAGAAGCTCACGGTTTCCGGCGTGTACGGCGTGCCGGTGCCGAGGAACCGCTGCGTGATGACGCGGCCCTGCTCGACGGCGGCGGCCTGCCTCGCCAGCTCCAGCGCCGACGCGCGGCCCTGTGTGAGCTGGAGCTGCTGCGCCTGGATCGACTGCTTGGCCTGCAACGCGAGAAGCTGGTTAGTCGCCTGCTGCGCTTGCAGCGCGCCGGTCGCGGACTGGCTCTGGCTCACGAGGTCGGTCAGCACGCCCTGGTCAGTGGTCACGTTCTGCGACACCTGCGCCTGCATCTGCATCGCGGTCTGCAAGCCAGTGAGCGTGTTCTGCCAGCGCTGGTGCGCGTCCTGGTACATCTGGTTGCCGCTCACGGTCGCGGCGTACTGCTGCGGGTACAACTGCGCGAACTGCTGATCCATGTTCTGCACCTGGAATGCCAGTCCCTGCGCCTGCGTGATGAGCTGCTGCGTAGTCGCCAGATTCGATTGCAGGCGGCTGACCACGTTGAACGGCAGGCTCGCCAGATTGCGCCCCTGATTGACGAGCATCTGCGCTTCGTTCTGGAGCTGGTTGATCTGGTTTTCGATCATTTGCATCGTGCGAACTGCGGTCAGCGTGTTCTGCACGAGGTTGGTCGAGTCGATGACGGCCCATTGCGCGTGTGCCGCCGGCGTGACGCCGACGAACGCCGCGACAGCAAGGGCAAGAAGACGGATCTTCATGGCGCAATCTCCTGGGGTTGTGAAGCGAGGAAGGACGCAGCGGATGGCGCGGACGGCAACAAGTCGGCCGCCCAATCGAGGCCGCGATGGCGCAGCCACGCACCGGCGAAGCCGGGAGCGCCGGCCTGCGTCAGCACGCGGTCGATGTCGCGTTGGTCTTGTGGTGTGGATGCGCCCGCGAAGGCGAGCGCGACCGGCCCCAGGTCGAGGTCGAACAGGCGATTACCCGCGCGCGACTGGTAGTAGTAGTCGCGCTTGGGCTGCGCGGTGGCGACGATCTCGATTTGCCGGGTGTTGAGGCCGAAGCCCTCGTAGATCGTGCGAATCTGCGGCTCGGTCGCCTGCGGGTTCGGCAGGAAGATGCGGCTCGCGCAGCTCTCGATGATCGCCGGCGCAATGGTCGAATCCTTGATGTCGGCGAGCGACTGCGTGGCGAAGATCACCGACACGTTTTTCTTGCGCAGCGTCTTGAGCCATTGCCGGATGCGCGCAGCAAATACCGGGTCATCAAGGAACAGCCAGGATTCGTCGAGGATCAGCAGCGTCGGTGCGCCATCGAACCGCTCATCGAAGCGTGCGAACAGATAGCCCAGCACGGCCAGCACCGCGGCCTTGCTGTGCATCAGTTCTTCCATCTCGAAGCACTGCACGTCGGCCATGCCGAGCCGGTCGTGGTCGGCATCGAGCAGCTTGCCGTGCGCGCCACCGAGCACATACGGCGCAAGCGCCTGGCGCAGCGCGTTCGATTGCAGCAGTACCGACAGGCCCGTGAGCGTGCGTTGTTCGAGCGGCGCACCGGCGAGACTGCCGAGCGCCGACCAGATGGCCGCCTTCTCGTCGGGGCCGACCGCGACGCCTTCGTGCGTCAGGCGGCCTTCGACCCATTCGGCGGCCCAAGTGCGATAGCCCTCCTGGTCGATGCGGGCGAGCGGCTGGAACGCGATCGCGCCATCGGCGCCGAGGTCGTAATACTCGCCACCCAGGCCCAGCGCCGTTGCCCGCATCGAGCGGCCCATGTCGAAAGCGAAGATGCGTGCGCCGGGATAGCGGCGGAACTGCATCGCCAATGTGGCGAGCAGCACGGATTTACCCATGCCGGTCGGGCCGGCAATCAGCGTGTGGCCCACGTCGCCGATGTGCGTGACGAGGCGAAACGGCGTCGCGCCTTCGGTGCGGGTGACGATCAGTGGCGGGCCGTCGAGGTGGGAGTTTTTCTCCGGCCCGGCCCATACTGCCGACACCGGCATCAGATGCGCGAGATTCAGTGTCGAGACGATGGGCTGGCGAACATTTGCATACGCATTGCCCGGCACCGACGACAGCCACGCCTCCACCGAATTGAGGGTTTCGGGAATCGTCACGAAGCCCCGGCCCTGAATCACGCGCTCCACCTGGCGCTGCTTCTCGTCGGCCGTGTCGGCGTCGTCATCGAGCACGGTCACGGTTGCCGTGACAAAACCGAAGGCGACCTGATCGCTGCCGAGTTCCTGCATCGCGGCGTCCGCATCGGCCGACTTGTTGCTGGCGTCGGTATCAACCAGCGGGCTTTCCTGCTGGAAAATGGTTTCGCGCAGCAGCGCGAGGACATTCTTGCGCTTGGCGAACCACTGCCGGCGCAGCCGCCCGAGTTCCTTCTCGGCCTCGGCTTTGTCCAGACACAGAAAGCGCGTGCTCCAGCGGTACGCGAAACCAAGCCGGTTGAGATCGTCCAGAATCCCCGGCCAGGTCGAGGTCGGAAAGCCCCGCACGGTGACGACACGCAGATGCGCGTCGCCGAGCATGGGTGCCAGGCCGCCGACCAGCGGCATGTCGGCCAGCAGCGCGTCGAGATGGAACGGCACCTCCGGCACCTTGATGCGATAACGCCGCGTCGAGACGGTCGCGTGCAGGTAGGTCAGCGTTTCGGCATCGTCGAGCCAGTCGATTTCCGGCATCACGCCATCGAGCAGATCGAAGACGCGCGCGGTTTCCGCGACGAACGCGGTCAGGCGCTCGCGCCAGTCCACGCCGGACGTGGGCGTGTTTTCGTACAGGAGTTTCGCGGCGCGTGCGCGCGATTCCTCGGGCGGCAGGTATTGCAGCGTGAGGTGATAGCCGCTCTCGAAGTGGTTGCCCGATTCCTCGAAGGTCGCGCGGCGCTCCTCGTCCACCAGCCACGACAACGGCTCGGGAAAATCCGAGTGCGGATAGTCGGCCGCCGCCCGGCGTTCGGCCTCGACGTACAGCGCCCAGCCGGCACCGAGCCGGCGCAGCGCGTTGTTCAGGCGCGCGGTCGTGGCGATCAGCTCGCCTTGCGTGGCGCTATCGAGGTCGGGGCCGCGAAAGCGTGCGGTACGCTGGAACGAACCGTCCTTGTTGAGCACGACGCCAGGCGCGACGAGTCCCGCCCACGGGAGCCAGTCGGCGAGCAAGGCTGGACGCTGGCGGTATTCGGCGAGGTTGAGCATCGCGGCGTCTCCCCGTCACACGTCCAGCAGCGGCTTGTGCCGGAGATGCCGCGCGAACACCTGCATGAACTGTGCGTCCACGCGCGCGCCCCACACCGCGAGCGAATGGCCGACAATCCAGAGCGCGATACCAGGAATCCACAGTTGCAGGCCCAACCCGACCGCGCCGGAAAGCGTGCCGTTGGCAATCGCCACGGTACGCGGGGCGCCGCCCATCAGGATCGGCTCGGTCAGCGAGCGATGCAGCGGCACCTCGAAGCCCGGCAGGTCGTTGGCGGTGCTCATACGACGGCCCCGCCGGAGAACGAGAAGAACGACAGGAAGAACGAGGACGCCGCGAAGGCGATGCTCAAGCCGAACACGATCTGGATGAGCTTGCGAAAGCCGCCCGACGTGTCGCCGAAGGCGAGCGCCAGGCCGGTCGAGATGATGATGAGCACCGCGACGATCTTGGCGACCGGCCCCTGGATGGATTCGAGGATGGATTGCAACGGCGTTTCCCACGGCATCGACGAACCGGATGCCTTCGCCGTACCGGCCGTCATCAGCATGACGGCGGCCAGCATCAGGCCGTAGTGCGCCGGCCCGGCCAGACGGCGAAAGCGCGCAACGGTGGAAACCGGATTTACGGAAATACGGAAAGCATGGGTGTGCATCTGCGTCATGACAGTTCTCCAACATGGTCAGGGGATGGGAAAGGCAGCTCGGGAAGCGACGGCTCCAGCGCGTCCGTCAGGCGATAGCCCACGCCGTCGAAGCCGACGACACGGGCGATGCTCTCGATGCGGCGCTTGCGGCCGCGGCCGGCGATGTGGATGACGACGTTGACCGCCTCGGCAACGAGTGCGCGCGGCGGATTTACGGCCACTTCTAGAATCAGTTGCTCCAGGCGCAGCAGTGCGCCGAGCGCGGAGCCGGCATGAATCGTGGCGATGCCGCCGGGGTGGCCCGTGCCCCAAACCTTGATGAGATCCAGCGCCTCGCCACCACGCACCTCGCCGACGATCACGCGATCAGGGCGCAGGCGCATCGTGGCGCGCACCAGCTCGGTCATCGACACGACGCCCGCGCGCGTGCGCAGCGGGACGTGATCGCGTGCCGCGCATTGCAGCTCTACCGTGTCTTCGAGCACCAACACGCGGTCGCCGGTGGCGGCGATCTCGGCGAGCAAGGCATTGGCGAGCGTGGTCTTGCCGGTGCTGGTGCCGCCGGCGATGAGGATGTTCTGCCGCTCGCGCACGGCGTCGCGCAGGAACGCCGCCTGTTCGGCGGTCATCATTCCGTCGGTAACGTAGCGTTCCAGCGGAATGACACCGACCGCGCGCTTGCGCAGCGCGAAGGCCGGCCCAGGCGCGGCCGGCGGCAGAATGCCCTCGAATCGCTCGCCGGTTTCCGGTAGCTCGGCGGTCAGCAGCGGCTGGCCGCGATGCACTTCCGCGCCGACGTGCGCGGCGACCAGGCGGATGATGCGTTCGCCGTCGGCTTCGGACAGCTCCGCGCCCATCGGCGCGCGGCCCGACGACAGGCGATCGACCCATAGCGTGTGGTCGGGGTTGAGCATGATTTCCACCACGTCGGGGTCTTCGAGCGCGGCGGCGATCAGCGGCCCCATCGCCGTGCGCAACATGCGGATGCGCCGATCGAGTGACGTAGTGGCGAAGGATTGCGCCCCCGTCGAAATGATCGCGCTCATGACGCACGCTCCTGCGCCTCGGCCAGTGCCGCCGCATCGTCCAGACGCGCAGCATCGGGATTCAGTTCGTCCACCACATCGCGCACCAGACTGCGCCCGCGCATCAGGTGGCGGCCGAGCTGTTCGACGAAGTGCTCGAAGCGCGCCTTGCCCTGCGCGCGGGCGGCTTCCTGGTGTGCTTCGGGAACCGGCGTGCTGACCGTCAGGTAGTAGCGGACGAACAGCGCCAGTGTCTCGATCTCGATGTTCTGGTCGCGCTCCAGCCGCTCGAACTGGCGCGTCAGCCGGTCGAGGCGCTTGGCGATCGCCGCCTCGCGCTGGTCGCCCGCGTCGGGCGACAGCCAGGATGCGAGTGCCGCCGCGACGATGCTGGATTTGGAGACGCCTTTCTTGGCGGCTAGTTCGTCGAGACGTTTGGCGTGTTCGCGCGGAATGAACAGATTGAGGCGGTACTGGCTCATAGCTCGATCCCGTCTTGTTGGTCGAGGGACGCCAGCCGGGCCGTGCGTTGAATGGCCGGATCAAGCTGACGAGGAAGCGGTAGCGGCAGGTCGTCGTCATCGAGCAGCGCGAGGTCGTTGTCGGCCGGCTGCGGTTCGGGGCTGTATTCGGAGACGTCGGAGAGTTCCGGCTGACGGCGTGGGCCGCCATCGTCGGCCATGCCGGTGTCGTCGCCCGCGACGCCGGCTGAGACAGGAGCCGCCGGAACGGCGGGGATAGCCAGGCCGCTCCAGTCGTCAGGCCGCAGTGGCGGCGCATCGGAGTAACGCCCGATTGCAAGCGCGGGCGGTGGCAACACGCGGCGCTTGAAATTGGCATCCAAGTAGTAACGCAGCTTCTTCGCGCGAATCGGCGCCACGCTGGACACCATCACCACTTCATCGTCGGGTGGGAGCTGCATCACTTCGCCCGGCGTCAGCAGCGGGCGCGCGGTTTCTTGGCGCGACACCATCAGGTGTCCGAGCCACGGCGCGAGCCGATGGCCGGCGTAGTTGCGCTGCGCGCGTAGCTCGGTCGCGGTGCCGAGCGTTTCGGAAATGCGCTTGGCGGTGCGTTCGTCGTTCGTGGCGAACGTCACACGGACGTGGCAGTTGTCGAGGATGGAATGGTTCTGGCCGTAGGCTTTGTCGATCTGGTTGAGCGACTGCGCGATGAGGAAGCTGCGAATGCCGTAGCCGGCCATGAACGCCAGTGCCGTCTCAAAAAAGTCGAGCCGGCCCAGCGCCGGGAACTCGTCGAGCATCAGCAGCAGCTTGTGGCGGCGTGCGATGCCGTCGCTGCCGTCGAGCGATTCGGTGAGGCGTCGGCCAATCTGGTTGAGGATCAGGCGCACCAGCGGCTTCGTGCGGCTGATGTCCGACGGCGGCACGACGAGGTACAGCGAGACGGGATGCTCGGACGCAATCAGGTCGGCGATGCGCCAGTCGCAACGCGACGTGACTTCGGCCACCGTGGGGTCGCGGTACAGACCGAGGAAGGACATGGCCGTGGACAGCACGCCCGACCGCTCGTTGTCCGACTTGTTGAGCACTTCGCGCGCAGCGGACGCGACGACAGGATGCGGTGCATCGCCCAGGTGGCGCGTCGTCATCATCCGGTGCAGCGTCAGCTCGAACGGGCACGCCGGATCGGACAGGAAGTTGGCGACGCCGCGCAGCGTCTTGTCCTCGCCCGCGTAGAGCACATGCAGGATCGCGCCGACCAGCAGCGCGTGCGAGGTCTTCTCCCAATGGTTGCGCTTCTCCAACGCGCCTTCGGGATCGACCAGAATGTCCGCGATGTTCTGCACGTCGCGCACTTCATGCGCACCGCGCCGGACTTCGAGCAGCGGGTTGTATGCGGCCGACTTCGGATCGGTGGGATTGAACAGCAGGCAGTGCGAGAAGCGCGAGCGCCAGCCGCCGGTGATCTGCCAGTTCTCGCCCTTGATGTCGTGGATGACGGCGGAAGCCGGCCAGCTCAACAGCGTCGGCACGACGAGGCCGACACCCTTGCCGGAGCGCGTCGGCGCGAAGGTCAGGACGTGTTCCGGGCCGTCGTGGCGCAGGTACTGGCTGCGATGCAGGCCAAGGAACACACCGGCTGGTTTGTCGAGGCCGGCCTTGTGAATGTCGGCGGCTTCGGCCCAGCGCGCTGAACCGTAGGTGGTGACGAGCTTTGATTGCCGCGAGCGCCACACCGACATGGCGATAGCAACCAGTACCGCCACCAGACCGCTGCCAGCTGCAATGGCACCGCCTATGCTAAAGATGCGTGGCGCGTAACCATCGTAGAGGAACCACCATCCGAACAGTCGCCACGGGTGATAGACCGGCTTACCGAAGAAATCAAACCACGGCGAGCCAAGGCGTAGCTGGAAGCCCAGGGCTGCTGCTGTCCACTGTGTCGCGGCCCACACACCCGCGATCACGATGCCGAACACAACACCGATTTGCCCGAACAGCACGCCTTGACCTTTCATCCCGGCCTCCGCTTTCTTCTGCGCAACACGCGGCACAAAGGCGTGCCGCAGTTGCGAGGATTGGCGTCAGGTCAAGGGATGGTCAAAGACCGTTATCGGGAGAAATATCGAGGAAAAAGCAAGATTTCGTGCAGCGTCGAACGAACGAAAAACGCCGCAAGCAAAGGCACATTGCGGCGTATCGAGTTGAAAAATCGAAATTTTAGGTGAATCGCAACGATCAGAACTTCGGCGCATCCTTCGGCGGGGTGTACGGCACTTTGCCATTGCCCAGGAACTGTCGATTCGTTGCCTCGGCCACGCGACCGCAGAGTTCGTCGCCGAGCTTGGCACGATCCGTTTTACATTGTTGACGCAGTTCCTTCAGCCGCCCTGGATTGGCTGCAAGGGACTCCACGGTATCAGGTGGTGGTGCTTTGCTGCACGCAGCCAACGCCACGATTAACGTACATAGCGTGATCTTGTTCATGGCTCGATTTCCTCCGAAGCATCGAGGTCGGGTAGTACGGCGGGCGTCTTCGCCGCAGGTGGTTCAAGGGTGCTGGTCCTCTCGATGAAACGAGCCAGTGCCTCTGAAGGCTCGTTGTCAAGACGCAGCAGGTACGTGACGAGCATAGGCGTCCGACCGGCCAGAGGCCGCGCCACGACACCCTGCTCACGACTGGCCGCGATTTGCGAAGCGCCAGCTAATCCCAAGGCGAAGCCCGCCGCCACCATCGCCATCATCAGATCACAAGATGCGACTCGTTCTGTAATCAGCGGCTCTTGATCGACCCGACGCAGCACCCGTTCAATCTGCCGTGCGTAGCCTTCGCACGCATGGGGATCTGCGAGCACCAGCGGATGATGCAGCACTTCCTCCAGCGGAATTCGCTTGTAGGTCAAGAGAGGATGACGAGCGGGCACGGCCACCATCAACGGATCGTCCCACACAGCCTCGGCAATAATGCCGTCGCCAACCTCTGCCGATCGAGAAAACCCAACGTCGTAAAGGTCGTCGTGAAGCCCTTTGATTTGCTGCGCAAACGAAACCTCAAAAAGGCGTATTTCGACCTCCGGTTCTTCTTCGCGGCACAGTGCCAGGAAGGTCGAGAAACGTGACGGCGAAATACCGTCCGAGAGCGCAACACGCAATTGGCTGTGAAAGCCGTTGGCGGCAGCCTTCACGCTGTCTCGCGCCTGTTGCAAGGCAGTGAAGACGCGCGGCACATTCTCCAGAAACAGCTTGCCAGCATGGGTCAGGCGGGTACTACGTGTGGTGCGCACAAAGAGCTGGGCACCCAAGTCTTCTTCCAGTTCCTTGATAGCCCGCGATAGAGGTGACTGCTCGATATGAAGTCGTTCAGCGGCCCGCGCGAAGTGAAGCTCCTCGGCTACGGCGATAAAGCATCGAAGATGTCGCAGCTCCATTGGCGGGCAACCTTGATTTATCTGGCCGAGGTGACTTGCTCTCTTCGGAAGACCAAGGCTAGGCCATGTGTTACGACTGAAGTCTGGATTTACGCGATGGTCGATAGTCGGGGACGAGATTTCACTGTCAGAGTCGTCAATATAAAGGCAGATACGGCGCACACTGCCACGCAAATAACTAGCGCTTTGGCAGTGCCATCAAAGAGCCTCCCTACAATAGCCATTGCAATAGCGCCAGAAACGATTTGCAGTGTGCCCATAAGCGCAGATGCCGCTCCCGCGATTTCGCCATGATCTTCCAGTGCAAGCACAGCAGTGGTGGGCAGGATGAGCCCTAAAAAGCTATACCCAACAAATAACATCGCGACTAGGACCGGAAGCGAATCGTGTCCCGCAAAATAAGCTCCGAGAAGAACCAACATCGTAAACGCGAAGCCAGTCGTCGCCAATCGGACAACAGAACCGAACCCATAACGCCGTGTCATTACGCCAGCAAGTTGTGACCCTCCGACGAGGGAGACGGCGTTGAGAGAAAACATAAGGCTATATCCGGTCGGACTTAAACCGTAGTGTCCAATCAATATGAAAGAAGAATTTGCGATGTATGCCAAGAAGCCGGCCATCCCAAAGGCTCCAATCATGGCGAGCCCAAGGAAATGTCTGTCGCGGAAAAGGACAACATAGCCACGTAATGATGAACCGATCGTACTGTTCACTCGGGCATGCTCGGGACGGGTTTCGTTTAGTGCAAATGCGACCAACAAAATCCCGAGTCCTGCAACAACAGCCATAACCCAGAAAACATCACGCCAGCCATGAGTTTTGACGATCAAACTACCTGCCAAGGGAGCGAGAACTGGTGAAACTGAGAAGACCATGATTAGCAGCCCCTGTAGTCGAGCTGCATCTGATCCAGTGTAGCAATCACGCACAATGGCACGAGGGATAGCCATTGCCGCGCAGGCACCTATTCCTTGGAAAAAGCGGGCGATGACTAACCACTCGATAGTCGGGGAGAGCGCGCAGCCCACAGCTCCGATTGAATAAAGAGCCATGCCGAAATACAGCGGAGGTTTTCGACCGATAGTGTCGCTGATCGGACCATAAAATAATTGGCAGATAGCAATTGCCGCCATAAAGCTTGTGAGGCTGGCCTGAACACTAGCCGTATTTGCTTCAAGGTCTGAGGCGATGGCGGGTAGCGACGGAAGGTACATATCAATCGCGAATGGTCCGAATGCCTGGAGAAGGCCTAGCACAAGTGCCGTGCGCAAGATGACAGAATTCATGTGGTATTTAGACCTTTTTCTAGTCAGCCACGTGCGCATCGGTATAGATGCCGGGCTTGGTCAGGTAGCCTTGACCGTCCGCCGACGGTCCGGCGGCCTCGGTGACGATCAGGTCGTGGCGGCCAACGTGGACGGGATCGAATAGTGTGCTCATGATGATTTTCTAGAGAGTCGAACGCGGTGCGCGTTTCTCGGCAAAACCAACCAGGTATGGGTCGTTCAGCGGAACACAGGGATCGTTCCCGACGCGGTGCGGCGATTGCCGGCCTCTTTCATCAGCTGGCCTAGTTCGGCGATACGGCGCTCGCCCTTTTCCAGCGCGTCGGACGAGGTATGTACCGAGTAATAGCCCATGTGCAGCTCGTACGGATGCGGTACCGCCGAAGCGAGCACGAACGCGGCATCCTGATTGCCCGTGGCTTCCAGGGTGATCGGGGTTTCGCCTGCCGCGAACACCACCATTTCGCCTGTGTTGACCGGCGCACCGGCGTCGAGCTTGCCCTTGGCTACCGCCAACCAGCCGACGCTGTGCCCGGCTGGCGGCTGATACGTCCAGTTCTCGCCGGGACGCAGGGTGACGAGCAGGTAGTTGATACCCTGCGGCGCAGGCACCGGGCTTTGCGCGCCATCGTAGTTGCCCACAATGACTCGTGCTGGTCCTACCTGCGGTGTGTGTTCGGCTTCGATGTAGCGGCTGTCCGGCTCGGCGTTTTCAAGGTCGGCGGGCAAAGCCAGCCATAGCTGGAAGCCGATGATGCGTGGCGAATCGGCAGCGGACAGCTCCTTGCCGTGCCAGATGCCATTGCCAGCGCGCGTCCATTCCACGCCACCATAGTTGAGAGTGCCGGACGTGTTGCTGATCGGATCGTCATAGCGGAAGCTGCCCTCGATCGGCACGGTCACGGTGGCGATGCCGGAGTGCGGGTGCAGCGGCATGTTCGCCATCGCCTGCATGGTCTCCCGCGTAGCTTCGAAAATGTCGAGGAACACAAAAGGCTTGACTACCTGGCCCAAGTCGGAGGGGCTCATCAGGCGGATGATCGGTCCGCCGTTGCCATGGCCGCGCGTTCGGTACGCGATGTTTCGCATGGTGGTTGCGGGTTGGCTGGAAAGAATTGCGCTCATCAGTAGTTACCTCCGATGTGGGGCAGGCTCGGGTTAGTCATCCGTGGTTTGGACGAGCTTCTTCCACGTACTGCTGCTCCTGATTTTCGTGTGCGTGCGCGTTACGCGGCGAGTTTCAGAATTGCAGCTTCGGCTGCATTGACGGCGGCGGTGCGACTGTCAGGACCGAGCGCCAGACCTTCAGCCCGCACAAACGTGATGTCTGTCACGCCAAGGAAACCGAAGAAACCGCGCAGGTACGTTTCCTGGTGTTCCAGGAATGCCTGCGGCGTACCTTCGCCGTACAGGCCGCCGCGCGTGGACGCAACGATGACGCGCTTGCTGCCAGCCAGCCCTTCGACGCCCTTTTCCGAGTAGCGGAAGGTCTTGCCCGGCACCGCGAGCCGGTCGAGCCAGGCGCGCAGTTGCGTGGGCAGCGTGAAGTTGTACATGGGCGCACCGATGACGATCACGTCGGCGGCGAGGAAGTCGTTCAGCAGCTTGGCATTGCGGGCCACCGCCTGCTTGATGGTCTCGTCCTGCGGCTCGGTACCCTGCAAGGCAAGAAATTCCGCACCGGACAGATGCCCCACCGGCTCGGTCACCAGATCGGTGTAGATGACCTGAGTGCCCGGCTTGGCGCTGGTCAGGTGCTTGACGATAGCGGCGGTGAGCTGGCGGCTGGTCGATTGGTCGCCCAGGATGCTGGCGTCAATGTGGAGGAGTTTCATGACTAGTCCCTTCGGTATAAGATGTGTACTGGAACTAGCAATGTAACTATGTACTCCAACAGGCACAATACGGCACAGAAATTGAACCGGGTAACATGAATGTGACTTTATAAGGCACGAGTTGTGCGAGCGCTGACTGAGGTCTTAACGAGCACTGGTTCACGGCGCTTGCACACGCTCGGGCGCTCATCGCAGCATGGCGACAGGACTACAACGAGCAAAGGCCGGACAGTTCACTGAACTATCTTTCGCCAGCAGAGTTTGCAGCGAAACATCGAACAACAACAGATGCTCCTGCCGCTTTCCAGAAGCTGGTTTAAAGGACTTTGCTAGAAACCTTTTGGTCCTATGGAAGGGGCAGGCCAGCTGAGCAGGCTTCTGACCTAGCCTAAACAGCGTCGTGCTACTTCAGGGTCGGAAACGGTACTTCTGCCTCCGACAAGACGCTAAGCGTCGTTTTCATCTCTAATTTTTCCGCGAACAGCGTGCAGCGTCGAGAGGCCGCGCGACGCCGTGACGTCACGGGTGGCTGCGGATAGAGACTTTGGTGATTTCTTCACTTCTGCGCCAGAGTTCTTCGGCGGATTGAGGATCAACCGCATAGGCTTGGACGCCAGTGCCGCGATTGGAGCGATCTTCGGTGGCCGGATCAGGGGAGTCGCCCTCCGGGAGTACGGGGGTGATATCGGAATCGGCGCAGAACACGCCACCTTTACCGTTGAGTTGCGGACTGACCGCACACCAGACATGCGTGGCGGCCCCCTGCGGCACCGATTTCAGGTCACGGGCCAGATCAACGACCGGCCGGCCATTAGCATCGACGAATCCGGTTTTTTTCAGCATTTCCACCCCGAGATGCGCGCCGAGATTCGTTCTCGCGATCCCGCCTGGATGGAGGGAGAACGCTCGAATGCCGTCGTCCTTACCTCGCCTGTCGAGGCCGACCGCGAAGAGGATGTTGGCCGTTTTCGACTGACCGTATGCTTTGAAAGCATCGTAGTTACGGCGCTCGAAATTTATGTCGTCGAAGACGACTGGCGAGAAGCGGTGCGCGGCGGACGAGACGGATACGACACGCGCGCCACCGGCTCGCTTTAGTGCCGGCCAAAGTCGCACAGCCAGCCGAAAATGGCCGAGGTGGTTGGTAGAAAACTGAAGCTCGTTGCCTTGCGCATCGCGCTTCAGCTCGGGCAGCGCCATGATGCCCGCGTTGTTGATGAGCAGATGAAGCGGCAGGCCTGTTTCAACGAAGTCGCGCGCGAACTCATCGATCGAGTGGGGATCTGTGAGATTCATCGGTTGAACTTCCATGCCGCCGCCTGCCTCGGCGATGGTTCTACGCGCACGTTCGACATCACGCGCCGGCACGATGATCCGAGCGCCCGCCGAAGCGAGCGTGCGTGCCGCTTCAAGTCCGAGGCCAGAATAGCCTCCCGTAACGATCGCTACCTTGCCGACCAGGTCGATGCCTTTGATGATGTCGATGGTCGTGGAAGCGCGGCTGAAGTTCGAACCGAGGGGGGTTTGTGTTGTGCTCATTGCTATATCCTTTTCCTGAATCGAAGTAAATTCGCGGCAATCTTGTGTATGGCTGATCTAAGTACCTGCATCCAACAATGTCGTCGTCGACGCGCACGGACTTCGTGCTCGACGCGCTGGAACAGGCGCTGTACGCGAGGAAGCCCGTCGGGCCCGATCGGCTGGTGCACCACAGCGACCGGGGTGTGCAATACGTCTCCATCCCCTACACCGAGCGACTGGCTGAAGCCGGGATCGAGCCGTCGGTGGGCAGCGTGGGCGACTCCTACGACAACGCGCTGGCGGAGATGATCAACGGGCTCTTCAAGGCCGAAGTGATCCATCGCCAGCCGTCCTGGCGCACGCGCGAGGACGTCGAATGGGCCACGTTGAAATGGGTCGACTGGTTCAACAACCGCCGCTTGCGGTCACCTAGGATGCTGGCGTCAATGTGGAGGAGTTTTATGACTAGTCCTTTCGGTATAAGATGTGTACTGGAACTAGCAATGTAACTATGTACTCCAACAGGCACAATACGGCACAGAAATTGAACCGGGTAACATGAATGTGACTAAATTCGATATGCACAGCACCAGCTGCCAAAAGAAATTCCCGCATGATTTGCACAGCACCGACTGTCAAAAGATGAGTCAGGTGCTGGCCCGTATCGGTGAGAAATGGAGTGTTCTCATCATCATGCTGCTCGCCGGGGGGCCGCACCGATTCACCGAAATCAAGCGTGCCATCAATGGTATTTCGCAGCGAATGCTGACGCTCTGCTTGCGCGGCCTGGAGCGAGATGGGCTTATCAAGCGCACGGTTCATGCGGTGATGCCGCCGCACGTGGAATACGAATTGACGCCACTCGGGCACTCCCTCACCAAATCAGTTATTGCGCTGGGAAGCTGGGCCAACGACCATATAGCCGATATTGATGCGGCCAGGCAGGCGTTTGATACGCGAGAAGGTGATGAAGACGTTGCGAAGCATAGGATCAAATAGTGGTACTGATTCAATCACTACCGGCCGGACCTACTGCCGATACGACTTGCACAAAAAATTCGGGCAAAAGGCGGACGCCGTTCCTGCACGTGGTTTACACAACCGAAGGTCCGCGCTGCCGCCCAATCTCCCAATACACGCCGCCGCTGCGCACCGTCGCGGCGAGTTGCTGTCCCAACCGTTGCTCGATTACCGGCTTCCACGGCACTAGCGAGAAGCCCATGCCATCATCGAGCATGGCGTAGCGCCCGCTGGCGAGCATGACGGAACGCCGGTAGATGCCTGCCACGCGTTGCCCGTCGGCTACGGGCCGATGCTCCAGGCGGGTTTCGGCGGCAATGTCCTTTGCGGTCTGCGCCAGCTCGCGCCCGCGTAGCGTCGCCAGCAGGTTGCGCGCGAGCACGACACGCTGCCGGTGATGTTCGGCCAAGCCCTGTTCGGCCAGAAAGTCGGCGCGCTGGCGTAGCGCGTCCTTCACCTCGGCCCCAAAGCCTACGTCGCCCAGCCCCTTGCCGCCGCCGATCAACTGCTGGTCGAGCCAGGTGGCCCCGATCACGCGGGCCTGTCGCTCGATAGGCAGGTGCGATTTCAGTTCGACCGCCACGCCGCCGCCGAGGCGCTGTGCGTCGTACTGGCGGCCCCGCTCGGCCAGATCATCAGGGACGCGCCAAACGCCATCGGTTTCGCGCTCCACGATGCCGGCACGGCGCAGGGCTTCGAGCCGGCGGACATGCGCCGCCACCACTTCGCGCGGATCGCGGTCGGGCGTGGCCTGACCTTGGGCGAGCGCAATGTGATGATTGGTGCGGTACACGCCATCGACGGCCAGCGCGGCGATGTTGCGGTCGGCGGCGCGCACGGCGGCTGCGCCTTTCACTTCGACCACGGCGCCGGCCGGGTACTGCTCCAGCTCGGCACGCGGCGGCAGCGCAACGTAGTGCGCCTTGCCGTCCGTGCCATCGACGATCAGATAGCCCTTGTCGTACAACTCATCGGTCAACCCCTTGCCGACGACGCGGCCAACGACGGCGCGGCCATCCTCGCCGGGCTGGAACACGGCTAATTCGCGTTGCTGGCCGCTCATGGCGCGCTGCATCGTGCGGATGATGTCGCCGCGCTCGCCCATTGCCCGCAGGGTCGGCTCGGCGTCGGCATGGACGGCCCACACGCCGGGCTGCGGCTCGGACGCCAGCCCCATGCGCTGCAAGTGTTGCAGGCGGCCGATCAGCACTTGCCGCTGCCGTTGCAACCGGGGTTCGGCGAAGCGTTCGACGCGCACCAGGCCATCGTCCCCGGCCTCGCGCTGCAAGGTGCGATCCAGGCCCGTCCACCGCTCTTGATCGACTTCACGCTGCATGGCGCGCTGTATCTCCAGTTCGGTGCGCGGCCCCAGCCATTCGGTTGCCAGTTCCGACGCCCGATGGCGCATCCCCTCGGCGATGTAGTCGCGCGAAATGATGAGGTCTTTGCCGGTGTCGTCCTTGCCGCGCAGGACGACGTGCGTATGCGGGTTATCCGTGTTCCAGTGATCGACAGCCACCCATTCCAGCCGCGTGCCCAAGTCGGCCTCCATGCGCGCCATCAGGTGCCGGGTGTAAGTGCGCAGGTCGTCGAGCTGTTCGGCATCCTCCGGCGAGACGATGAACCGGAACTGGTGCCGATCCTCGCGCCCGCGCTCCTCGAACGCCTTGGTGTCCGCCTCGTCGGTCGCCGGCCCGTAGGCATGGCCCGGCCCACCTTGGCGATCGACACCTTCGCGCTCGATGTAGCGCAGGTGCGCGGCGGTCGAGCGCGGCCCGGCCTTCGCCAGATTCACCAGCCGGGCCTTGATCGTCACGCGCCGCGCAGTCGGCCCCAATCTTTGTCCTGCGAAGCGTGTCGCAACGTGGCCGCGGCCGAGCCGGGAACCGGGTCGCTGCCCGACCTTGCCTGCTGCCTTACCGAGCTTCGCGCCGGCCTTGTTGGCCTGCCGCAGCACCTTGTTGATGTAGGCGTCGCCGCGCTGTTTCGGCGCACCAGGACGGACGCGGAAGTGGTCGTCGTTGCGCTGGCTCATGGTGTGGCTCCATCCAAGACCGGCGCAGCCCAGCGGACGAGGCACGCAGCTTCGCCAATGCCAATGCGGCATGGTGCACCTTCGCGGCACGCTGCCACCCCTGAGCGCGTGCCGCGCTCCCCCCATGTGCAGACAAGGTTTTCAAGCGGCCATGTGCCGCGACCTTTTATCTTGCCTTCCGCCTTTGCCTTTCGCTGCCGCTCCAGGCATCGGCGGCCCGGCGGCGCTGCGCTGCTCGCAGCCAGCACGCCGGGGAACGCGTCCACGACCATCGGTCGGGCGCGTTCAAGGCAAGATGTCTGCACGGGGGAAAGCGTCGCCGGATGTTGCGCGACATGCAGCGCGGATGCGCTCGCACGACACGCGCGACGACACAGCGACGGCCAGCGGAAGTACACGCCGGATGGCACGATGAAGCACAGCGAATCGGCGGCCATCATTGGCGTGTCTCCAGCCAGACCGGATGCGCAACACCGATCACCGTGTTTGCATTGACCGGGCCGAAATACCGGCTGTCGAACGACGCCGGATTGGTCGTGCTCAACAGGAAAAGCTCGCCTGGTTCGAGGCGGCGACACTGCGGCCACGATGGCAGCGGTCGACCCAGTCGGTCGGCACGCAGCACGGCGGCCGAAGGCACGCCGTCGATGCGGACGATGCCGCCCGAAATGCACACCTGCTGCGGCGCGATGGCGGCCACGGGTTTGAGCAGCGGAACACCTGCCGGCAGGTAGCCGCGCTGCGCAGCCAGCGCGGCAGCCGTGGCCGGCAGCGGCACCAGCACGATGCTGTCCACGAACAACGGACGTGGCAGCGAGTCGGTGCGCGGGTCGATGCGATACCAGCCGACCGCCACGCTGTCGGACGGGTTGTAGGTCAGGCGCGGTAGCGGCCGCATGTTGGCAGGCAGGAAGGACGCCCAGGCCAGCGCAGCGAAGCCGACGGCGGCCAGCGTCGCCACGACGATGCGAACGCGACCGCGCGAGCGGGAAAGTGGCGGAACGATGGGCGCGTTGGCCGTGGTGTTCGGGGCTGTCATGGCAGCGCCCTCCCGGCCAGCCAGGCGACGTGCCGCTCGGCGGTGTATGCCGGCAGCGGCAAGCGTGCAGCGAGCCGGTTGCCGAGCGTGCGCCAGTACGCGGGCGAGACGTCGGCGGGCGCGATGCGCTGCGCCTCGATGGCGTCAAGCTGCGCCAGCACGGCGCGCACGGCGGGTTCACCCTCGGCGTGCAGCAGCAGGCGTGCCCCCGGCAACACGCCGGAGATGCGCTGCGCCGCGTCCAGTGGCGTGCAGGCCTGCATCACCATGAGCTGCCAGCGAATCGTGCCGTAGTCGTTCGCCTGCCAGTGGATGCGGCAGAACATCGCACGCGGCAGGAACACCGCGACGCGACGCCAGCGGTCGAGCCGGATGGTGCGCGTCGGTTCGCCGAAGCGCAGATACACGTCGATGCGCTGCTCGATGTAGGCGAGCGAAACGCACGTCAGCGGCGTGATGCCGGCTCGGCCGGCAAGCACCGCAAGTGATGGCGGCGGCGCAGCCGTAGCTGCCAAAGCGGATGCTTTCATGGCAGGTTCTCCGTGCGTTTTTCGGGAAACTCGCGTTGCAGCAGCGCGCGCAGCAGTTCGGCCACGGTCACGCCTTGCGTGAAGGCCGACACCTTGATGCGCGCCCGCATCGCGGGCGTAATGTCGAGAGTCAGGCGCGCGGTGTAGAGGTCGCCTTTCTGGATGCCGTCGGCATCACCCTGGCGAACCCATGCCTCGGCGTGCGGGTTCGCCGGTGGACGTGCGCCGATGCCGACACGCTTGCCCGCCCGCTTGCTGATCGGCTGGCTCATGTCGGCCACCGCAGCAGTTCGTCAGTCAGCGCGGCGATCTCGCGGGTGGCGGCGCTGTCCGGTGCCGTCTCGCGGGCGAGCCGGCCAGCGGCCACGCTGTCGGCAAACACGATGCGTTGATGCATTTCCGAGCGCAGCGCCGGCAGCGGTTGTTCGGCGAGCGCGTTGCGTGCCTCGCGGCCGATGATGGTGGTGCTGACGCGCCGGTTGACGACGAAGGCCGCGCGCAGCGCGGGTCGGAACACCTGCGCTTCGCGGATCAGCGCCACCATCTCGGACGAGGCCCACAAATCGTAGGGACTCGGCTGCACGGGAATCAGCACGCGCTCGGCCGCCAACAGCGCGGAGCGCGCCAGGGCGGCGATGCGCGGCGGGCCGTCGATGACGACGTGATCGGCGCGACGGGCCAGCTCCGGTGCTTCCTGATGCAGCGTCTCGCGGGCGAGGCCCACGGCGCTGAACAGGCGCGGCAAGCCCTCCTGGGCGCGTCGCTGCGTCCAGTCCAGCGCTGAACCTTGCGGATCAGCGTCGAGCAGGATGACCGATTGCCCGCGCATCGCCAGCTCGCCGGCAACGTGAGTGGCGAGCGTGGTCTTGCCGACGCCGCCTTTCTGGTTGAGGAAGGCAACGATCATGGCGCGGCCCTCTGTACGGAACGGCCGGGCTGTTGCGGCTGTGTTGCGTGCCGTTGGGCGGTTGTCCACCGAAGCGGCGCGCTCCTACCAAAAGTTAGAGCTTTTAAGTTAGGTAAGTTAGAGGACGTTGAAACCCGCGCCGTTATTGGCTTTGCGGCGTTTTCGTACTCCTGATAGCACGATAGGCGTACTCCTGATAGCACGATACCCGCTACTCCTGATAGCACGAGGCCGTCCACACGTTGTCCCCGAGTTATCCCCGTGCCGTGGCCGGCACGGGCCGGAAAGTCAACAGCTCGGTTCCGTCGTCCGGCATCCGCTCGATGTCCAGGACGTAGCCCGGCAGTGACTGCCGCGCCGCCAGGGCGCGCAGGTCGTAGGCGAAGTCCGAGAAGCGAGCGGCGCTGCCAGACTTGCGATGCAGGTGCCGGAAATCGAATTGCCAGCCATGCTCCTGCCGCCCGGCGTGCTTGCGCACCAGTCGGTACAGCCACCGCTCGATGCCGCCCGTGAGCCGGAAATACGCCGGGTCGATGGTCAGCACCAGGGCGGCATCGAGCACGCCGGCATAGAACCAGTCCGGCAGGATCAGCTCGACGCCCAACGGCGTGCCGCGGGCGTCGGCCAGCTCCTTCCACTCGTTGATCCACGAGAAGCGATGCAGCCGCCGCCCGGTTGTCTCGCGGATGGACGTTGCCACGCTGGTCGATTGCAACCTGTCGAGCGCGGCTTTCAGGCGCAGATAGTCGTTGAGCGACGTACCGCGCCCGATGAAGCGCAGGATCTCGTAGGGCGTCGCATGTATCCAGCGCGACGGGCGCAGGCCCGCGTCGCGCGCCTCCATGATCTGCGAGGCGGCCCATATCAGCACGTCCGCATCCCAGATCGTGGCGATACCGTGCTCCTGTGTGCCCTCCACGCGGATCGTGATGTTGCCGCTCCTGAAGTCGATCGGCGCGATGCGCCGCGACTTTGCCAGCGAGAAGAACGGAAAGGCCATCAAGTCCTGGCTGTCGCGCGGCACCATGCCGTCTCCCGGTAGTGCGCGGAACAGGTCGAGCTGTTCCCGCTTCCCCGATGGGCTGGACATGGCGACGGCCACCGGCGAGCCACCGATCAGCGCGCACGGCTGTCGGCCGAATGGTGTTCGGCGTATTCGGGATCGGACGTGGTTTCGTAGCTGCGCTGGTCGGCCCAGGCATCGAGGTCGGCCATCGCGTACATGACGCGGCGGCCGAACTTGCGAAACTTCGGCCCGTTGCCGATCACGCGCTGTTTTTCGAGCGTGCGCGGCGACAGCCGCAGGTATTCGGCGGCTTCGTCGTTAGTGAGGTAGCGTTGCGGCTGGGGTGTCGTGGCGACGGCAGCGGCGGCAGGCCGCAAGGGAGCGGGACGCATGGGGTGAACCTCCATCGGTCGGGAACGCCCGGCCACACAACGCGACCGGATGGAGACAGTCTTGGGAAAACCATGCGTTGCGCAGAGGGTCGTTTTACTACGCAGGCAAAACGACCCTGTGGCGGTCAGGCGATCTGTGCCTGGCCGCGATAGCCGCCGCGCATCAGCGCCTGGCCGCGCCGAACGAGGCGGCGCACGCGCGAGCGCAGGCCGCCGTCGGTGTACCAGCCGGCGGCCGCGGCCTCGGCGCCGAACAGTCCGACAGCGATCTCGCGCAAGGACGCGCCCGCGAGGGCCGCGTCGAGCGCCTGCAAGGTGTGCAGTTCCAGCAGCGCAGCAGGCGTGGGCCGGGAACGGGCCGCCGCAGGCGCGGCTCCGTCCGCAGTCGCCAGCTTGTCCAGCGCGGCCGTGACCGTGCGATAGGTTGCGCACGGCGCGGCGCAAGCACGGACAGCGTAGAGGTAGGCCATACCATCGGCCAGCCCCGGCGCGAGTGCGAGTCGCACGCAGCAGCCGGGCCAGTCTGCGGTCAGCACCAGGCGCTTGCCGTCGTGGATCAGGTGCTTGTGGCCGGGGATACGCCAGAACGCGAAAGCGTCAGCCTCCGGCGGCGGATCGGCATCGGGATAGAGCTGGAGCACGCCAGCGGGATCTGGGAACCAGTCTGGATGCGCGTCGCGCGCATCCAGCGCCGGGTCTTCCAGCATACGCAAACCCCAGGCGTGCGCCGCTTCCGGCTGGCGGCGACGGCGCAGCCAGTCGCGCCGGTAGTCGGGATGGCGGCGCAGGTACTCCCATGCCAGTGCCGGACCGTCCAGATGCAGCACGTACAGGTACGCTGCGGTGGGATACCAGGCATCGGTGCTTCGATCGGCCATGACGTTACCTCCTGTCAAGCAGGCACGTCGCCACGGGCGTCGGTCATGGGAGCTACGGCATCAACAACATCAAAGCGCCATCCATCAGGCGTAAACTCAAGCTGTAACGAGGGGTGTCAAGACCGATTGGCTCCGAAGCCTTACACGGAACGTCCGGGTGCGGCGGCTACGCCGCACGCAAATGGCGCGCAGCACCGGACACCCTGCCGCAAATCGCGCTGTGTATCCGGTCTCTTTCGGTCAGGCTCGCACTTGCCTGGTGCAAGAGTGCCGATCCAGACCGTGACCGTCTGGAACCAGACCGAGAAAGACATAATGCGCTCTGGTCAGTCGGGGATGGAGCCGTCTCGCTGCGCGAGCCGGACGTATTCCGATAGCGGCCGCGCCGCATGGAAATACACATCGCGCAGGACGGGCCGCCGCTGCGGCCCGACGATGCCGGCCAGGTCGGACAGCTTGACCGTCCCCAACGCCGGCATCCCGATGCCGAGGTCGATCAATCCCCAGGCGGTATCGCCGTCTGCCGGATCGAGCGCGGCCAGCAGCCAGATGGCGTGCGCGTCCGGGGTGAACAACCGCACCACGGGCATCGGGTCGATGCCTTGTCCGGCGGCGCGTGCCGCGCCGTTGGCGAGCAGTTGCGCGCGTTCGTCGTCAGTGGTCAACGGCTGGGTCACGGTCAGGAATTCCGTAAAGCCAAGATTGCACGGACACGTTTTGCGCCGAAGCACGGAACCGCGAAGCCGGGTTCGTGCTTTCGTGTAGAAGCACGGATGCGCAAGCCATCGAATCCGTACAAGCACGGAAACACGAAAGCGGAATCGTGTATGTCTGGAAAGGCACAGATGCGGCTTCCCGATTCTGTCGGAATCCGCCGATGCGGATTTCCTCAAAAGCACGAATACGGAAATCAACATCGCCAAATGAACACTATAGATTGTAGCCCTATAGGGCGCAATCGGATGTCATCTTGGTTTTTGAAGGGAAACCATAGGTGGCGGCAAAGCACTCACTAGCGACGGCGATACGGACGGTCAGGAAAGCGCGCGGCTTGAGCCAGGAAGCGTTCTCCGACGTGTCCAGCCGCACCTATATGAGCACGCTGGAGCGCGACCTGAAAAGCCCGACCCTGCACAAACTGACCGAGCTGTGCGAGGTCATGGAAGTGCATCCGCTGACGTTGCTGACGCTGGCTTACGCGGGCGATAACCCGCGCAAGGCCGAGCAGCTTCTGGCGCAGGTGCGCCAGGAGCTTGAGGCGGTCGTGAAGGAACGCGACGCGCCGTAGGCGCGTGCGTGACGTGCTGCGCCAGCAGCACGACGCCCTGCCACAATGGGCGGGGCGCGGTGGGCGGCGGTCAGTCCGCCGCCTGCGGCTTGCTGCGCGACCAGATCAGGTCGTGTGTGCCGTCCTCGCTCTCGATCAGGCGGGCATAGACCGTCGCCGGGAACGAAGGATCGTCGAGGGTCACGGACACGTAGGGCCGTTCGGCCTTGCTGACTTTCTTCCACGCCGCGCCGATGTCGTGGCTCGCCGCCTGCACGCGGAAGTCGGGGGCGTTCTCGTTGTCGCCCTTGTCATTGGGAACCAGCTTGACCTTGACGTTGAGCGTCAGGGTGCGGAGCGTGCCGGTGAAGCCGTCTTTCTCTGCGGTGAAGGTGCCGATGTTAGCCATGATGTTTCTCCTTTCGGGTTGAACAAGGTCGCGCCATTGCGTCCTTGTTGTGAACCGGCCGGCGGGGGATGGGCGGGCTGCATCGCGCAGCGGGCGCAACAGCGTGGAGCACCTGGAAGCGAAAACAATTTGTCCCGCGAGGAAGCCGCATAGCGGCGGGGAAATTGTTTTCGCTGGAAGGTTGCCGCCATGAAGCCCAAGGCGCAGCCGTGCCCTCGCCAGGATTCACGACAAGTCAAGGACGCAGTGGTCGCCCGCTCCCGAAAGGAGATATGGCCGACCTCGGCATCTGCGCATGACGGCTGCACCGGTTCGTGCCCTGATGCGGGCAGGGCCAACACCAACGACAAAGACGAGACTGCCCCTGCCGCCGCAGGCGGCCTCGTGCATGAGGCGTGGCGTGGAAGCTCCATAGGCAAGGCCGAACGGCGTGTCGGTGAACCGTCCTTCGTGACGGACAGGCGAACCACCAGCGTCGGGGACGGCACGCTTTGGCACAACCTGCCGCAGCAAGCCGGGGCGTAGCCCCACAAGCCCGCCCATTGCGGCGGAGTGCTCACCGAAATCGAATATTCGGACTCTATAGTGGTCTCTGCCCCTGGAGTGCAGCAATCGCTTGCGGAGCGATTGATGATCCGTAAGCACTTAGTGGCCATTGCCTCGAAGTGGACGCCCGAGCGCTGCGTCCACTTCGGTAAGAAACCTGCGGGAATCGAGGGTCGTCGTCGCGAAATCAGTCTTTATACCGTTGCGAATGCCAACCGCGGGCCGTTATACATTACTCTTTAATCGTTGGACAACCTATTACTTCGGACAACGGTGGTGCCTCGTGCTCGAGGGCAACGCTCAACCCAATACCGCCACTCTTTCGAGAACGATATGGATGCGCAACAGCCAACCAACTCAATGTTTCTCTATAGATTTAGAACCGTGGACAATCTGATAGGCGAACGGAGGGAATTGCATGATCAATATATTTTCTTTGCGTCGCCGGATCAACTTAATGACCCACTCGAAGGCCACATCAATTTGCACTGGCAGGGTGATGCGATAGTCTGGCGAAATCTTTTTAAGAATTATCTTTTTTGTGTTGCATTTGTATTCGGTCTATGGTCGATATTTAAGTCCGACAGAAAGATTGGCCCTGGCGACATTCCTGTTAAAGACCCTTTAATAGCAGGTCGGCATGAAAATCACGATGAACTCGAAAGGGACTTCTTTGGAAATCCCACCATTGCCGCATTCATTGATCGGATCATCAACTCCAAGCATCGCATCGGGCGAGTTGAACTCACCGCACATCTTCGATCAATGCATTATTTCGTGGTGTTTCTCATATATGAGAATTTTCGACATCACCATGAAATGAAAAATCCGGGTACGACTACCGATATTTCATCAGGCACAACCGCTGAATTAGAGAGGATCGAGTCCGCAATAAAGATTTTTGATGTGCTTGAGAAGACGCTTGCTAACTCCCCAGAAAAAATCGAGGCGGAGTATTCGAACTTCCTGAGCACACAAGAAGACACTGATTTATTAAATTATTATGCCAACGCTCTTGACCTGAACGACGCGAATCGCATTTTCATCTTCAACGACTTTTGCTCTGCATACGTTCGGCAACTCAACACGATCATGCATGTGCCGTGGCACGCCGCATGTTTTATGGAAAAATGCGACGCCCCTTCAATGTGGGCCTATTATGGCGACAATCACAAAGGTATATGCCTAAAGTACCGAACTGAAAAGGATGAACACGGACCTTATATCAATCTCAATACGATAGCAGGTTGGAATGCGCAGGGTAGTTTTCGCTCAATGCGAAAGCACCATTTCAAGCCTGTCATTTATCGGGCCGAACACGCAACCTTGAATTTCTTCGAATCGCTCGGCGCTGTACCAACCCCTAAAATAAACGCTCAATGGTATAAGGGCGAAAACGGGCAGATCAGCTCTCTGCTGATCCGCGACGAAGAGGGGCGTAAGGCATGGAGAGAAAAATATTGGGAGCAATACCTAATTTCGGCAACAACCAAGACCAAAACTTGGGAAGCCGAACAAGAACAGCGTCTAGTGCTGTATTCGATGTTATCGGATCTGAGTGCCGAGGACCGTAGGTTGGATTACGAATTTTCGGCGCTTGAAGCAGTCATTTTTGGCGTGCGTGTAACGACAGAGCAAAAAATCGCCGTCATCCGCGTTATAGAAGAACTTTGTCGTAAGCATGGTAGAAGGGAATTTAAATTTTTTCAGGCGTATTTCTCAAGCAATCAAAATGAGGTGAAATTTACGGAGATGCGCGTCACCGAAACGATCTTGAAGGAATGACAGCGTTAGCCAGTTTTTGCTGAAGAGCGGCGCGATGCAACATGCATTGTGGATATCAACCGCTGAATCCGAATACCCCAAAATCTTGCCCGCGTCAGCAGGCACCGATTGCCGTACCGCGTGCAAGGTACTTGCACGCCCGCCCCGTCGCCGTCTGGTCGAAGCCGGCGACGGGGCGATTTTGTTTTGGACGTTGAGACCAGGCGCGGCGGACCAGTCGTGCCCGGTTCTTGATGAAAGAAAACCCCGGCGCGGTGCGCCGGGGGTCATGCTGCTAGGTCACGCGGCCAGCGCGTGGGCTTCCACTTCGTCGGTGGCATCTTCCGGCACATCTGTTTCGTCTACCGCGTCCAGTATGCCTCCCGGCTCCGTGTGGTGCTCGGTCTGAAACACAGCAGGCATCCAGCCGGTTTCGTCCGCTAGCCGTTCGGCTTCGCTGGCAATGTCGCCTTTCTTCAACTTCGACAGCCGGGTGACGTGCGCCGGGGCGTACTGGCTGACGGCTTCCAGAATCGCGGGCTTGGCGATGTGGCGGAAATAACCCTCGGCGGTCGGTTTCCACCATGCGGCCATGTCCAGCCCTACGGCCTGCGCCAGTTCCACACCGGGCGGGTGCTGCGAAGCGCGGGGCGTCACCACGTCCACGGTGGATGCCACGCACACGGCCAGCAGGCGCACCAGCTCGTCTTGCGACTTTGCTTGCAACGCGGCGAACAGTTCGGCGCTATCGTTCGGCAACGCTTCACCTGCGACCTCCTGCAACGTGTGCAGCGCCACGGTGGCGGGCGATTCCGGCACGTCCGAAGCTATGTTTTCCAGCCGGTCTTGCACGTCCAGACGCACCCCGAGCGGCAAACCGTCGTGGTGGTAGCCGTCCTGCAGGACGGCCCGCACCATGCCATGCACCAGCGCGGCCAGCGCGACGTGCGGATGCCGTGCGACTTCGATTTGCAGCGCCGCCGTGCGGTGCGCGCTCAACCTCTGCGCCAGCCGGTCGGACAGGCTGGCGGTCTTGGGCGCTTCGTCGGTGTTGTCGCGCTCCTCGTCGTTCGTGCTGCTGCCTGCGCCGAAACCCTGTCGCAGCATTGCCAGCGTCCGCAGTGCCTTCGCCTCGGCCTCGCGTAGCAGGCCGCGATGAATCACGGCCTCGCCCTCGCGGTCGAGCGTGACGATGGCACCGGCCACAGCGCGCACATCCGGGGCGTAGTCGCGTAAGCCTTCTTCGATGGCTTGCAGTTCTTCGGCTACCTGCTCGCGACGCGGTTCCAGCGCCTCGGTCTTGTCCTCGTCCTCGGCGTCGTAGGCTTCTTCGAGTTCGGCATCGAGCTTGTCGAGGCGGGTTTGCAAGGACGCGATGCGGCGGGCTTCGCGGGCGTTCGGTTCGCGGCGCTGCCGCGGCGCATTCTGGAACGTCTGGCGGTCGGCATGGCTCATGTGCGGTACGGCTTCCACCCACGCCCAGCCCTCGGCGCGCACGTCCCCGGCCTGCGCGTCCAGCTTGCCGCGCACCAGCGTTTCCAGCAGCGCGGCGTCGGTCAGGTAGGTTCCGGCATCGCCTTCCGCGAACAGGTCACGGCGGATGCCGCCGCCTGCCTGCGTGTAGGCGTCCAGCCCGACGAAACGCACCAGCGGATGCGTAGCGGTGATTTCGCGCTCGGTCAGGCGATCGCGCAGCGCGGATGCGCCGCGCTGCCATTCGGGCGCACCGTAGTACGCGGCCTCCTGTGCGGCATGGTCGTCGGTGATGCTCAAGGCCATCAAATGTTCCAGCGTGGCGGCTCCGGTACGGTAGTCGGCCAGCAGGCGCGGCGAGACGTTGGCGAGCTTGAGACGGCGCTGCACCACCAGCGGGGACACGCCGAAGTCGGCGGCAATGTCCTCAATGGGTCGGCCTTCCTTGACCAGCGCGGCAAAGGCCGCGAACTGGTCGGCGGGGTGCATGTTCTCGCGCTGCACGTTCTCGGCGAGGCTGACGGTACGGGCGGACGCATCGGCCACCAGCAGGCACGGCACTTCGTAGTCGGCGGCGATGCGCTTCTTCTTCGCCAGCAGCTTCAACGCGGTCAGGCGGCGGTCGCCTGCCACCACTTCGTATTGCTCGCCATCGGCGGACAGGATGACGATGAGGTTTTGCAGCAGGCCGACGCGGGCGATGCTCGCGGCCAGTTCGGGGATGGACTGGCGCGGGGTCGTGCGGACGTTGCGCCTGGAACGGCGCGGCAACAACTGCGACAGCGGAACCAGAATCAGGTTCTTGGTCGGGTCGGCCACTTCCAGCGGCGCGGCGGTTTCAAGGGCGATGGCTTCGGTTTTGGTAACGGCGTTCATGGTGACAACTCCTAGCGGTTGGGGATGCAGCAGGGAGAGAAGCGGCAAGGGCTGCTGCCTGCCCCTGCCGCACGGGGAATCAGGCTTTCAACTGGCGCAGGCCATCGGCCAAAAGCCACAGGGCGCGATTCAGGCGGATACCGTTGTCGATGCCCTGCACCGGGCGCGTGGTCTGGCGGCGACCATTCGCGACGCGGGCGGACAGGCCGCCTTTGATAAGGTTTTCTTGCGCGCGGTTGAACACGCTCCACAGGTCGCGGCGGCTGTCGTCGTGACGGCGCGGCATCAGGATTTGCGATTCCGTGATGGGCGCAGGCGTCGCCTCGTCATACTTCAACGCCAGCGCCGCGCGGGCGAACACTTCGGCCTCGCCGTTGTCGAGCGTGACGGACTGCATCGCATCGCGGGATTGCTGCGCCCGGTCGAAGCCGTGCAAAACTTCGTAAGCGCCTTCGATGACCTGTTCGGCTACATTGCCCTTGTGGGGTATGCGCACGTCCGCCACGGTGTCGCCGCAGACAAGGCCATTGCTGCACACGAAGCGGAACATGCCGGCGAGCATCTGATAGCTGCTCGTTCCATCATGGGAATTGAGGAGGATGATTTCGTTGGCTTCGCGTCCGTTGATCTGGCTGACATGGCGCAGCCGGATCATGTGCTTGGTGTAGTCGCGGCGGTCGTCGTGGCGCACGCGTGTTTGGCAAACAAAGAAAGGTTGAAACCCTTCGCCGCGCAGTTCTTGCAGCACGGTCGCGGTGGGGATGTAGCTGTATCGATCGGAACGGCTTTCGTGCGGGGCGTCCGCGAAGATGGACGGCGCTACGGCGCGAATCTGGTCATCCGACAGCGGATAGTCGGAACGCAGCACCGGCGAACGAGACGCGAAACGGGATGCGAGTTGCATGGCACTTCTCCTGACAAAGAAAGGGTTGGTTGTTCACCGCAACCGGATTCCAAGATTCGGAGCCCGCCGTGGACTTCCGGTGCGGTCGGCACGAAGAACCCGGTTGGCCTCGTTGCCACCGTCTTTCCTGAGTTCATCGCCCGCGACGGTCAGGAGCGCGCGGACGGGGGCCGTCAAGGAGAAAAGCGCAGGGTTGGAGCGGCCCGCAGGCGCAGCCGAGGACACGGCCCTGCGCGCCTTGACGGCACATGGCCGTGGGCTACAGTCGCGGATAAGGAGATGAAGTCAGGGAAGATGGCTGGACAGGCAACGGCCGTCCTGTGTGCCGACCGCACGCAAGCGAAGCGCGCAGGCCCGGATCGGGAAATCCGGGCCGAAGGCGTCAGGGATATGGAAGGCTGGCGAATGCCAGTCCCGTCAGGGATGAGCGAATAGCGAACCTGGAGCAGCGCGGTCCGCGAAGCGGGGACGCAGAAGGATTCTTCGTCTATTATTTGCTCTGAAACTTGATCTTACGTAGCCAAGAGGTGTGTTCAAAAACAAGAATCGGGGAGCCTACAAGTGATCGCCTGCATTAACCGCCTCAAGCAGTTCGGCATTTTCAACGACTTCAACGGCACAAAGATTCAGAAGTTCGGCAGATATAATCTTATATATGGCTGGAACGGAACAGGGAAGTCAACCCTATCAAATCTGTTCTCTTGCTTTGAACTTCGCGCACTGATTCCCCGTTTCAGTGCCGCTGAATTCTTGATTACTTTGGAAGATGGCTCAACCATCACGGAAACGACTCTACCCTCGTCGCAATTGAACATTCACGTGTTTAATCAGCACTTTATTCGCGAAAACATCGATTGGGATAAGTCTGTAAAAAGCATTCTTCTGATTGCAAAAGAAAAAATTGATGATTTGCAGAAGCTGGAGAAATTGAAAAGCGACCTTCAATTAAAGAGGAAGTCTCATGGTGAAAAACTAGGTGATATTAAAAAACAACGAGAAACGCTGGAAAAATTCCTAACCAGTGCCGCAAAGAAAATGAAGCTTGGGCTTCAAGCGATTGACACAAGCGACAGTTATTATCTGAATTACGATCGTCGTAAATTGTCGAATTTCATTCAGAACAATAGCGACGCAATTATCAAGGCTGAGTCGGTTCTTTCCGACGAAAAAGTCATCGACCTGACAAATTCAGCAAAACCCGAACAACTCCCAAGTATCACCTTCGCCTCCACGGCCATTGAGCCGGATTATTTCAAAAAGGCGGCGGCTCGCATAAGAGATCTGCTTGGAACAACGGCAGTTAACCAAGCAATTCAGCGTTTGACGGACAACCCCGACATCCGCGACTGGATTCAGACTGGCTTGGAAATTCATAAGCAACACGACTCACATTCCTGCGAGTTTTGTGGCTCGCCGTTCACGCAGCTTCGCGCTGAGACACTTGCTGCCCATTTCAGCAAGGAATTCACGGAATTCCAGAGTCGGCTTCAAAATGCTGCGACGTGGATCGAGTCTCAAGGTGCGCCAGGCAATCAATTGCCTGTAACGACGGGGTTCTACAAAGAGTTCTCATCTGATTCGGAGGCGCTTCAGAAAGAATACATTTCTGCTGCTGCGAAGATCAACCAACAGATTGAAGGATGGCGGGAAGCTCTGAAAGCGAAAATAACAGACCCTGCAAAGACGGACATTCAGATCTCGGATGTGAGTGACGAAGACATCACGAAGTTCAATGATATATTGAAATCGATTGTTAATCTCGTCGGCAAGCACAACAATAAAACTTCAAACTTTAAGGCTGAGACGTCAAAGAGCAAGGTAGCTTTAGAGCTACATTTTGCTGCTGCCGAGGTGCAAGAATTTGACTACGCCGGCAGTGAGAAAAAGTGCAATGATCTCGAAGAAGAGGCAAAGGGTGAATACAAGGAAATTGAAAAACTCGTGCAAGAGGTTGGAGCAATAGAGGCGCAGCTTTCAAACGAGACGATTGGGGCAAAAGAATTCAACGACACCCTGCATCGCTTCATTGGGCGCTCCGAGCTATGTCTAAGCTTCAATCAGAAAAAGAAAGGCTATGAGATTATTCGAAACGGGGTGGGTGAGCATGACGGGAACTTGAGTGAAGGTGAGAAGACAGCGATTGCATTTGTCTATTTCATCACGAAGCTTAGGGAGAACGGAAATAATATCAATGACACGATTGTTGTCGTTGATGATCCGGTTTCGAGTTTTGACTCAAATCATTTGTTTCACGCTTACTCGTTCCTTAGAAATCAATGCACGGAAGCCAAACAATTATTTGTGATGACCCATAATTTTACATACTTTAAACTGGTAAGAGATTGGTTTACAGGAACAAACAAAAATAGGCTTGCCAAAGGCAAGCCAGAAAATTGCTTTTTCTATAGGCTGGACGCACCGCCAGGCTCACCTCGCCATTCTTTACTTGTGGATGCGGATGATTCTCTAAAAAATTATGGCTCGGAGTATCATTACATATTTAAGAAACTATATGAATACCGAGCGCACACCACCCTTAATAGAGATGAAGCCTTTTTGACTGCGAATCTGGCTCGCAAGCTCATTGAATCCTTCTTTACGTTTAAATACCCAAGGCGGAGAAGCGATATCAGTCAGTTGATGGATGTTGGATTGAAGGACTGCACCATCACGACCCCGGAACTCAAGGAAAAAATTTATCGATTCATCAACAAATATTCGCATAGCGATGTCATTGAAATAACCGAAGAATCGGCAGAAAATTTGGCAGGCGAAAGCCATAGCGTGATTGGCAACATCTTTCAGTGGATGGAAGAAGTGGACAAAAAGCATTATGACGAAATGGTTCAAGTTGCGGCTGCATAGAGCAGATGTGCTGGCATCAGCGTTTATCTAGATCGAGCGTCTCAATTTGCAGTCGCGCCCGTTCGGTCGCCTGCTGTAAGCGTTCTCCCAGCACGGCTCGTGGCGGCAGAGTGGTTAGGTATTCGGCAACGTGGATGCCGGATTTGTCCAGTTCCAGTAGTTCGATCTGCTCGCGCTTTTTTCCCGTGCAGAGAATAATTCCCAGTGGCGAAGCTTCGTCCGGCTCTCGCTCGTGTTTGTCGAGCCAGCGCAAATACAACTCCATTTGTCCCTTGTAAGCTGCCTTGAATGCGCCGATCTTCAACTCCACTGCCACAAGCCGACGTAGCTTGCGGTTGTAGAACAGCAGGTCAAGGCGGAAGTCCTCGTCGTCGATCTGAATGCGCTTCTGTCGGGCCACGAAACTGAAACCCGCACCCAGCTCCAGCAGGAAGGATTCCATTTCGCGGATGATGGCTGCCTCCAGATCGCCCTCCTGCCAGGTATCACGTAGGCCCAGGAAATCGAGGATGTATGGGTCGCGCATGACCAGTGCCGGTGACATGCGCTGCGCGTTACGCAGAGTCGCCAGCTCCTGCACAATCATCGCATCGGGCTTCTTCGACAGCGCGGTGCGCTCGTACAGCATCGAGTCGATGCGCTCGCGCAGCGTGCGAACGCTCCAGCGTTCGGTGCTGGCCATCTGCACGTAGTAGTCGCGCTGGCGTGGATCTTTCAGCGGGATTAGTGCCACGATATGCGACCAGCTCAATTGTCGTGACAGTGAAACGACAATTGTCTCGTCCGGGAACGTGGCCGCGAACTGCACCATCCGGCGCAGGTTCTTGTCCGCGAAACTTCGCCCATAGCCCCGGACAAGTTGTATGGCTAGGCTTGGCAAGATTTCTTCGCCGTATCCGGCCCGTTGCCCCGCCAGCACGTCCATATGGATGCGCCGGCCGACACGCCAAAACAACAGCGTCAGCTCGGCGTTGACGGCCAAGACAGCACGTTGACGCGACGCCTCGATTAGCGCCCGAATATCGCCCAGCAGCGCCGACGGCGCGGCGGGCAACGTGCTAGATGCTTCGCGGCGGGTCATGTCGTGGCCTCCGCGGCCGGGCGAGTCGTGGTGCCGATGATTGTCTTGCGACGGTTCGCCACCAGCTCGGCCGCTTCCCGTACTGGCTTGTCCTCGGTATGGACGTAGCGCATGAACATCACCACGGTCTTGTGTGCAGTCAGCGCCATGCCAACCTTGACCGGGATGCCCGAATTGGCTATGTCGGTGGCCGAGCGGTGACGGATGCCATGTGTACCAACGTGCGTCGCGCCTGCTGCCTTGAGGACACGACACCAACCACCGTAATGCTCACCCACGGTCAGGTGCTGTCCTGGATGGCGGGGTGACGGCAAGACATAGGGATTGTCCTTCTGCCTCGGTGCGGTCGAAAGCAGTCGGTAGGCTTCTTCGCTGAGGGGCTTCGACATGCCGCCCGTCTTGCTATCGGGCCACACAACACGCCGGTTCTCCAGATCGACCCAATCCCATTGCAGCGCGACGATTTCGGAACGGCGACCGGCGAACTCGAATTGCAGCCGGATCGCCAGAGGGATGACATAGTTCTCCAGCCCCTCGGCCTCGATCTTGTCGAGCTGCCGGAACAGCTTACCCATGTCCTCGTCACTGATGAGGTGAGTGGACTTGCCGGCGGGGTACATCGGGACGTGCCGGCAAGGATTGGTGCCGTCAGGCCGGTAGCCCCACACCTCGGCCAAGTTGAACATCTTGCGTAGGACGCTGAATACTTTATTCGCCTCGGTCTGCTTATACGAGAGTTTTTCCATCAGCCCGGCAATGTCAGGCCGCTTCACATCGTGGACCTTCTTGCTACCCAACAGCGGGATAACATTGCGGTCGATGACGCCTTGGTAGCCGAGTTGAGTGCTGGGCTTGTTGCGCTTCCTGGAGTAGTCCTCCATGAACTTCTTGCATAATTCCGCAACAGTGGGGGCCTTGCGTGCTTCGGCCTTGGCCGCGGCGGGATCGCCACCGCGGCGAACTTGGGCCAGCCATTCCTGTGCTAACGAACGGGCCTGTTCGACAGTCAATTCCCCGTACTGTCCCAAGGCTGGCTTGCGGCGCTCGCCAGCGTTTGTCCGATACTGGAGCATGAACACTTTGCGCCCGGACGGGGTAATCTTGCACAAGAAGCCGGGCACCAGCGTATCCCGGAGTTCGACAGCCTGCGGCTGAGGCTGCGCCGCGTCAACGGCGGACTTGGTGAGCTTGATCTTAGCCATGATGACTCCTCGGAAAGACCCGGTTCCCAGGAGCCTGATGAGAGCCACCAGCAGGGAAGTCGGGTCAAGTTTCGGAAAGCACCGGCATATGTTGAACTCGCCTAAGCCCTTGATAAACCTGCTGTATCTAGCTGTGGCGTAGTCCAGCGAATTTCGGTGCTGGAGTCATCCTGAAATAAAAAACCGCGCCGACCGGCGAGGTCGACGCGGTGTCTCGGGATTGCCGGCGGCGGGAGCCGAGCCCCCGCCGCAGCCTCAGGCGCGGGCCGCCGAGACTTCCGGGTAGCCCTTGTCGGCTTCCTCGTCGGCGCGTTCGCGCAGCTCGCGCACCAGCGCATGGGCTTCGCGGCGCGAGGCGACCGCCGGCGGGGAGCCCTTGAGCGGCTGGCGCGCCGTCTCGCGCAGCGAGAGCACCGAGATCGCGCCGATCACGGCCGCCCCCATCAGGTAATAGGCCGGCATCATCAGGTTGCCGGTGCGGTCCACCAACCAGGCGGTGACCAGCGGCGTGGTGCCGCCGAACAGCGAGACCGAGATATTGAAGCCGATTGCCAGCGCGCCGTAGCGGATCTCGGTCGGGAACAGCGCCGGCAGCGCCGAGGGCATCACCCCGCAGAAGCAGGACAGCAGCACGCCGAGGATCAGCAGGCCGCCGAACACGGGCAGCATCTCGCCGGTGCGGATCAGCATCAGCGCCGGGATCGACAGCGCCAGCAGGCCGACACAGCCGGCCAGCATCACCGGCCTGCGGCCCACCAAGTCGGACAGGCGGCCGGCGGCCAGCGTCATCGGCATCATCAGGACCATCACCAGCAGCACCAGCATCAGGCCGTGCGACTCGTCGAAGTGCAGCGTCGAGGACAGGTAGCTCGGCAGGTAGGACAGCGCCATGTAGTCGGTGACGTTGAAGATCAGCACCAGGCCCACGCAGAGCAGCATGGCGCGCCAGTGGCGGCCGAGCGTCTCGCGGAAATTGACCTTCGGCATGGCCTTGTCCTGCGCCTCGCGCAGCTCGGCCTGGCGCTTGAAGGCCGGCGTCTCTTCCAGCTTCATGCGGATGTACAGCCCGATCAGGCCGAGCGGGCCGGCCACCAGGAAGGGCACGCGCCAGCCCCAGGACAGCAGCGCTTCGTGCGAGAGCAGGGCGCTGAGCAGGGCCACCACGCCGGCGCCCATCACGTAGCCGATCAGGGTGCCGAACTCGAGGAAGCTGCCCATGAAGCCGCGGCGCTTGTCGGTCGAGAACTCGGCGATGAAGGTGGCCGCGCCGCCGTATTCGCCGCCGGTCGAGAAGCCCTGCACCAGGCGCGCGACCAGCAGCAGCACCGGCGCCATGATGCCGATCGAGTCGTAGCCGGGGATCAGGCCGATCGAGAAGGTGCCGAGCGCCATCAGGAT
Organism: Burkholderia sp. Ax-1720; assembly: GCF_011753035.1. NCBI lineage: Bacteria > Pseudomonadati > Pseudomonadota > Betaproteobacteria > Burkholderiales > Burkholderiaceae > Burkholderia > Burkholderia sp. Ax-1720. Next base: position 43,560 of record NZ_VWWK01000012.1, read on the forward strand.
CATGGTCATGGCGAGCACGCGCTGGCGGCCGATGCGGTCGCCCAGCGGGCCGAACACCATGCCGCCCAGCGGGCGCACCAGGAAGGCGGCCGCGAAGGTGCCGAAGGTGGCCAGCAACTGCGCGGAAGGATTGCTCGAGGGGAAGAACACCTGGCCGAGCGTCACGGCGATGTAGCTGTAGACGCCGAAATCGAACCATTCCATCGCATTGCCGATGGCCATCGCGCGCACCGCGCGCTTGAGCAGGGACTGGTCGACCACGGTGATGTCGTTGACCGTGACGGGGGCGTCGACGGACGACGCGCTAGCGGAAGAGGCAGCGGAAGGGCTGACGTGTGAGGCGGTCAAGATAAAGGCTCCTTTGACAGCGGACGACGGCGGCGCGGGAAGGCGCGGACATCGCCACGGTTTGCCGGGGAGCGCAGCGGCGTGGCGGCACGGAAACGTCGGGCGCACGGGACGCCGGAGCTCGGAAAGGGGCCGCGTGCGGCGCGCCTGTGGCCGCCGCGTCGATGCGCTCATGAGATTGCCGCCGGGCTGGCCTGACAAGGGGGACCGACGGCGACCGGTGCGCGGCGTGGCGCCTGCGACCGGTAACGAACCCTGTTAAGGGCGTTGAAACGAAGCGAGGATGCCCGGAACGGACACGCTGCCTGTGATCGATATTTCGTGCGACGGGGCGAGGGCGGAGGACCGCGGACGCTCGTTGCGAAAAGCTAAATGAACGAAATAGATAAATGAAAGAGGCGCCATGTTAGCACAATGGCAGGAGATCGTGCAAATTGGCGGCGCGATCCCCGTGCCGCGGGGCTCGGCGGGAATGCGCGGCGCTGGCGCGCTCGCGCGTGGCATCACCCGTTCCCGGGTACGATGACCCCGTTTTTCTTTCCGTTCATTCATTGCGCGGTCGCGCCTCGGCCGCATCCAAGGTCATGCCCGAATTGTTCAGGATCGGAGGATTGTTCGTCCTCACCGCGCTGGCCGAGATCGTCGGCTGCTATCTGCCCTGGCTGGTGCTCAAGGGCGGCCGCAGCGCCTGGCTGTACCTGCCCGCGGCGCTCTCGCTGGCGCTGTTCGCCTGGCTGCTGACCCTGCATCCGTCGGCGGCGGGGCGCATCTATGCCGCTTACGGCGGGGTCTATATCGCGGTGGCGCTGGCCTGGCTGCGGGTGGTGGACGGCGTGCCGCTGACGCGCTGGGACGTGGCCGGCGCCGCGCTGGCGCTGGCCGGGATGGCGGTGATCGCGCTGCAGCCGCGCGGCTGAGCGACGGCAGCGGCCGGCTGCCCGATATCGCCGGGCCGGCGAATTCGACCGCGGGCCGCCCGGGCGGCGGCCACTTCGCGATGCGCAGCCGCTGTCAGGCAGCCGGTGCGTCTTCCTTGCGCCAGACGCAGGCGCCCTTGACCGACTTGTCGAGATCGTCGAGCTGCGCCAGGTGCGCGGCCAGCTCGTCCTCGCTGGCGGCCAGCACCGGCAGCGCCAGCGTGGCCAGCGAGACGCGCGCCGTGCCGCTCGCGCCACCCGCGTCGTCGCCATCGCCGAGCATGTCGATCACCAGGCTTTCCTGGCCGCGCGTCATCGCCAGGTAGACCTCGGCGAGCAGCTCCGAGTCGAGCAGCGCGCCGTGCAGCGTGCGGTGCGCGTTGCTGATGCCGAACCGGTCGCACAGCGCGTCGAGCGAGTTGCGCTTGCCGGGGAACATCTGCTTGGCCTGCACCAGCGTGTCGATCACGCCGTCGCAGTGCTGGTTCAGCGACGGCAGGCCGACGCGCTCGAACTCGGCGTCGATGAAGCCGATGTCGAAGGGCGCGTTGTGGATGATCAGCTCGGCGCCGCGCACGAAATCGCAGATCGCATGGGCGACCTCGGCGAACTTCGGCTTGTCGCTGAGGAATTCGGTGGTCAGGCCGTGCACGGCCAGCGCGCCCGGATCGCTGTCGCGTTCCGGATTCACGTAGAAATGCAGGTTGTTGCCGGTCAGCCGGCGGTTGAGCATTTCCACGCAGCCGATTTCGATGATGCGGTCGCCGGTGCGGGCGTTCAGGCCGGTGGTTTCGGTATCGAGAATGATCTGGCGCATGGGTGTTCTTCAGGATGGCCGGCGCGGGGGCCGGCGTGTGAGGGCAAGAGGCGGGGCAAGGGGCGCGGGCCGCTCAGGCCTGCTGCGACAGCGATTCGACGCCGCGGTTGGCGAGCGCGTCGGCGCGCTCGTTCTCGGCGTGGCCGGCATGGCCCTTGACCCAGCGCCATTCGATCTCGTGGCCGACCACCAGCTCGTCGAGCCGCTTCCAGAGATCGGCATTCTTGACCGGCGTCTTCGCCGCGGTCACCCAGCCTTTTTTCTTCCAGCCGTGGATCCACTCGCTGATGCCTTTCTGCACGTATTGCGAATCGGTGTGCACGACCACGCGGCAGCGGCGCTTGAGCGCCTCGAGTGCCTTGATCACGGCCAGCAGCTCCATGCGGTTGTTGGTGGTGCCGGGCTCGCCGCCGAACAGTTCCTTTTCCTGGTCGCCGAAGCGCAGCAGGGCACCCCAGCCGCCGGGGCCGGGATTGCCCTTGCAGGCGCCGTCGGTATAGATATCGATCGATTGCAACGTCATGAATGCTCTTGATGGGTGGTGGGGGTGGCGGCGGGCGCGAGGCCGGGCGCGCGCACGGGCTTGCGGACCCGGATCGGGCCGACCAGCCGCATTTCGCGCACGCGCTTGACCGCGGTGACCATGTAGACCGCGCCGAAGATCGGCCACCAGCGGTCGCCGGCGGCCTCCATGAAGGCGTAGCGCGCCATCCACTTGTCGGTGGCCAGCGGCGGGCGGTAGCAGCCGAAGCGGCCGCGCTCGATGTCGAAGCCGAGCAGCTTCATCCAGTCCTTGAGGCGGATGAAGGCGATCGGGTCGCGCGCGGCCGGCACGAAGGGCCGGTTGGCGATGCGCCCGACCGACTGCCGGGCGCCCCACAGGCTCAGGGAGTTGAAGCCCGTGATCACCAGCCGGCCTTCCGGCATCAGCACCCGCTCGACCTCGCGCAGCAGGCCGTGCGGGTCGGCGGTGAATTCCAGCGTGTGCGGCATCACGATCAGGTCGACGCTCTGCGATTCGAACGGCAGCTCAAGCAGGTCGCACCAGACGGTGCTGCGCCCGGCCGGCGCGTGATGCGGGCCCGGCGGGTCGCCCGCCCACGGATAGCGGAACGGCGCGCTGGCGCCGCTGGCCGGGTCCAGCACGAGACCGCGGCCGGGCATGCGGTTCTCGCGCAGCGAATCGAGTTGCGGCAGGCCCAGTTGCAAGGCGTGGAAGCCGAACACGTCGGACACCACGCGGTCGAGCTGGGCCTGTTCCCACTCGAGCACGTAGCGGCCGGGCGGCGAGGCGCTCCAGGCGGGCCAGTCTATAATCGGACGGTCTGACATATCGATGAGTGCGCGCCCATGAACGAGCTGGAATACGTGCCGGTGCCGGCATTTGAGGACAACTATATCTGGCTCGTGTCGGATGGCAGCGACGCGGTCGCCGTCGATCCGGGCGACGCCGCCCCGGTGCGGCGATATCTCGAGGCACGGGGCTGGCGGCTAGCCGCTATTCTACTCACCCACCACCATGCCGACCACGTCGGCGGTGTGGCCGAGTTGCTCGCGCATGCCGCCGACGCCGGCCCGGTGCCCGTCTACGGGCCGGCGGGCGAGGGCATCGCCCAGGTCAGCGAGCCGCTCGCGGGCGGCGCGCGCGTGCGCATCGGCAAGCCCGCGCTCGAGTTCGAGGTGTTCGACGTGCCGGGCCACACGCGCGGCCATATCGCCTATTTCCAGGCGGCCGGTGCAGGCCATCCGGCGCCGCACCTGTTCTGCGGCGACACGCTGTTCTCCTGCGGCTGCGGCCGCCTGTTCGAAGGCACCCCGGCCCAGATGCTGGCCTCGCTCGACGCGCTGGCCGCGTTGCCCGGCGAGACCCAGGTGCATTGCGCGCACGAGTACACGCTCTCCAATATCCGCTTCGCGCTCGCCTGCGAGCCCGACAATGCCGCGCTGGCGGCCTGGCGCGACGATGCCTCGGCGCGCCGCGCGCGCGGCGAGCCGACCCTGCCGACCACCATCGCGCACGAGCGCGCCGTCAATCCCTTCCTGCGCGCCGACAGCGCCGCGATCGCGGCCACCCTCGAGGCCGAGCTGCACGAGGCGCCGGCCGACCGGCTGGCCGCCTTCACGCTGATGCGGGAGTGGAAGAACCGCTTCCGCTGATCCCGTCGGCAGTCGTTGCTGCCGGGCCTGCTTCGTTCCACATGGCTCCGCCGCGCTCGCGCCGCGCCCCGACCGGCGCAAGGCGCGCGATCCCGCCGCCTGCCGCAACAATTCTTCACCTTCCCCGGCGCATAACGCGCGCATCATCGGGACTCGCGCGGCCTCGGGCGGGAGCGCGCGCCCGAGCGGGTTCCACGGCCCGCCGAGGCGAGGTACGGTAAATCCCTGAAGGCGGCAGGCAGATGCTCAAGCGGAATCTGGAGAATGCGCCCCAAATATAGGATTTATCTGCATTTTTAGGCGTTTTTATTGACGCGATGCGCGCGCCTACCTTACTATCGCCTGCAATTTCCAGCCGTTGGAAGCCGAGATTTACATGCGATTCCTGATCAGTGCGCTATTGGTCCTGTTGCTGGCAGCCTGTGCCAGCCCGGGGCCGACCGCCCCCACCGCCGCCGCTTCCGACCCGCAAGCCGCCTCCGATTTTCTCCGCAAGTCCGCCACCTCCAAGGAAACCGTCGACGTCGACAAGCAGTCGGTCGGCGAGCTGACCACCAAGGATCCCGATCTGTGGGCGCGCATCCGCCGCGGCTTCCAGATGCCCGACCTGCAGAGCGACCTGGTCGACATGCAGACGACCTGGTACACGGAGCGCCCCGACTACGTGCAGCGCATGACCGAGCGCTCGCAGAAGTACCTCTATCACATCGTCGAGGAGCTCGAGGCACGCAACATGCCGACCGAGCTGGCGCTGCTGCCCTTCATCGAGTCGGCCTACAACCCGCAGGCCCTGTCGGTGGCCAAGGCGGCCGGCATGTGGCAGTTCGTGCCCGGCACGGGCCGCACCTACAACCTCAAGCAGAACATGTGGCAGGACGAGCGCCGCGACGTGCTGGCCTCGACCAGCGCCGCGCTCGACTACCTGTCGCGCCTGCATGACATGTTCGGCGACTGGTACCTGGCGCTGGCGGCCTACAACTGGGGCGAGGGCAACGTGCAGCGCGCGATCGCGCGCAACCAGGCGGCCGGCCTGCCGACCGACTACCAGAGCCTGCGCATGCCGAACGAGACGCGCAACTACGTGCCCAAGCTGCAGGCGGTCAAGAACATCATCGCCAATCCGCAGCAGTACGGCCTGAGCCTGCCCGACATCCCGAACCACCCGTATTTCGTCACGGTCACCACCTCGCACGACATCGACGTGAAGATGGCCGCGCAGCTCGCGGGCCTGTCGCTCGAGGAGTTCAAGGCGCTCAATCCCTCGTTCTCGAAGCCGGTGATCCTCGGCGCGACCCAGCCGCAGATCCTGCTGCCGTTCGACAATGCCTCGCAGTTCGAGAAGGGCCTGAAGTCCTACGACGGCCAGTTGTCGAGCTGGACCACCTATACCGTCACCGAGCGCGCGCGCCCGGCGGCGATCGCCGAGAAGATCGGGGTCGACGCCGACACGCTGATGACCGTCAACAAGATCCCCGCCGGGATGCGCCTGAAGCCGGGCTCGACCATCGTGGTGCCGCGCGGCGGCGACGACGACGAGGACGTCAGTGCAGACGTCGCCGAGAATGCCGTGCTGGCGATGGAGCCGGACGTACCGGATACGCGCAAGATGCTGATCCGGGTGCGCCGCTCGCAGTCGATGGCCGCGGTGGCGAGCCGCTATGGCGTGTCGATCGGGCAGTTGAAGGCCTGGAACCGCACGCGCCGCGACCAGGTCAGCCCGGGCCAGACCCTGGTGCTGCACGTGCCGGTGGGCCGCGCGGTGCCGGCCGAGCCGGGGCCGCAGCGGATCGCCACCTCGACGGGCGGCGCGCGCGTCGAACGCGCCAGCCTGCATACCGGCGGCAAGGCCAGCAAGCGCGGTGGGCGCGCCGCGCCGGCCAAGGCCGCCGCCAAGCCGGCTGCCGCGAAGGCTGCCAAGCCGGCCGCCAAGACCGCCTCGAACAAGAGCAAGAAGAAGTAACGCGATTCGGTCGCCGCGCGCGCGGGGGCATTGCGCCCGATCCGCCGCGCGTCGCTTATGATCCGCCCGCACGCCGTCACCAAGGTGACGGCGTTTTCGTTTTGGGTCGGCCGCGCGCCATCGCGCGCGGCGCATTCGAGGTAAGCCGCATGTCTTCCGTCCAGCTGCGCGTGTTCGCGCTGTTTTCGATCGGGTATTTCGTTTCCTACGTGTTCCGGGGCGTCAATCTCGGCTTCGCGCCGCTGATCACGCACGAGCTCGGCCTGTCGGCCGCCGATCTCGGGCTGCTGACCAGTCTCTATTTCCTCGGCTTCGCCGGCGCGCAGATCCCGGCCGGCGTGCTGCTCGACCATTACGGCCCGCGCCGCGTGACGGCCGCGATGCTGCTGTTCGCGGCGGCCGGCATCGGCCTGTTCGGGCTCGGCCACGGGATCGGCGCGCTGATGGCGGGGCGCCTGCTGATCGGGATCGGCGTGTCGGTCTGCCTGGGCGCGGCCTTCAAGGCGATCGCCGAGCATTTCCCGATCGCGCGGCTGCCGATGGTGAACGGCTTCGTGATGGCGGTGGGCGGCTTCGGCGGCGTGGCGGTCGGCTCGCCGCTGGCCTGGACGCTCGGCTTCGTGGGCTGGCGCGCGGTCTGCGCGGGGCTGGTGCTGTTTACCGTGGCGGTGGCCGCGCTGATCTGGCTCGGCGCGCCGGACGCCGCGCGCACCCATCGCCAGGCCAGCATCGGCAGCCAGTTCAAGGGCACCTGGCACATCCTGAAGAGCCCGGCGTTCTGGAAGATCGCCTCGTTCTCGGTGCTCACGCAGGGTGTGTTCTACGCCATGCAGTCGCTGTGGGTCGGCGCCTGGATGCGCGACGTGATGGGCCTGGCGCCGCGCGAGGCGGCCGCGCTGGTGTCGGTGATCGGCCTAGCGATGATGGCGGGCAGCGTCGGCACCGGCGCGGCGGCGCGCCTGCTGGAACGCCGCGGCCTGTCGGTCTATGCCTTCTGCGGGATCGGCATGGGCTGCTTCGTGCTCACCCAGTTGGCGATCATGCTGCGCGCGCCGTTGCCGGCCGTGGTGCTGTGGGCCGCCTACGGCGCGTTCGGCGGGATCGGCATCCTCAGCTACGCGATCCTCGCCGAGCATTTCCCCTCGCACCTGATCGGTCGCGCCAACACCACGCTGACCCTGGTGATCTTCCTGCTGATCTTCGGCTTCCAGGTCGGGGTCGGCGCGGTGCTGTCGCAATGGCCGACGGTGGGCGGCCACTATCCCGCCGCCGCGCACCTGACTGCCTGGGGCGTGCTGGTCGCGCTGCAACTGGCCAGCGCGATCTGGTACGTGCTGCCGGGACGTGCGCGGATCGGGGCCGGGCAGCATCCCTCGTCCTGAGGTCGCTGGAGCAGGGCAGGGCGGCTGGTGCGGTGGTTCCGACCCTTTCGAATCGTTCGACGCCGGCTGCTGTCGAGGAGTCGGCCGATGTCGCCGGGCCCGGTGGTCAAACCCGGCGGTCAAACCCTTGTCACACAAGGCTGGGTAGATCCGATTTGAGATAGGTCCCGTTTCACGCTATAATTTGAAGGTTTGTGCAATTCAACCCCGCACCCTAGCGCCTACCTCCAAATCCCCGTCTTCCGCCGCCTGCCTCCCGGCACGCGACGCCGCCGAATGCAGCCTGCCGATCCATCGAGCCGGCGCAGGTCCGGCGCGTCGTCCGGGTGAGCCGAGCGAGCGCCGGCGAACGCCTCCCGTGAGGCGAACCGGCCGCGGCAGGTCGACAGGTCGGCAGCGAGGGTGTCCCCCAAGGAGCCTCCCGTGTTGCCGTCTTTTTCTCCCGCCTTGCTCGCACTCGCCGACGGCACGGTGTTTCGCGGTTATTCGATTGGCGCGGCCGGCCATACGATCGGCGAAGTCGTGTTCAATACCGCGATCACCGGCTATCAGGAAATCCTGACCGACCCGAGCTACGCGCGGCAGATCGTAACGCTCACGTATCCCCACATCGGTAATGTCGGCGTCAACCACGAAGACGTCGAAGCCACCAAGGTGCACGCCGCCGGCCTGATCATCCGCGACCTGCCGGTGCTGGCGTCCAACTTCCGCATGGACCGCACGCTCGGCGACTACCTGCGCGACGAAGGCGTGGTCGCGATCGCCGGCATCGACACCCGCAAGCTGACCCGCGTGCTGCGCGACAAGGGCGCGCAGAACGGCTGCATCCTGGCCGGTTCCGACGATGAGGCCAAGGCGGTCGCGCTGGCGCGCTCGTTCCCTGGCCTGGCCGGCATGGATCTCGCGAAGGTGGTCTCGACCGACAAGCCGTTCGCCTGGAAGCAGAGCGAGTGGCGCCTCGGCAGCGGCTACGGCGAGCAGAGCGCGCCGCGCTTCAAGGTCGTCGCCTACGATTTCGGCGTCAAGTACAACATCCTGCGCATGCTGGCCGAGCGCGGCTGCGACGTCACGGTGCTGCCCGCCCAGGCGAGCGCGGCCGAGGCGCTGGCACTGAATCCGGACGGCGTGTTCCTGTCGAACGGCCCCGGCGATCCGGAGCCCTGCGACTACGCGATCGCCGCCGCCAAGGAGTTCATCGAGCGCGGCGTGCCGACCTTCGGCATCTGCCTGGGCCACCAGATCATGGGCCTGGCGGTCGGCGCCAAGACGCTGAAGATGAAGACCGGCCACCACGGCGCGAACCACCCGGTGAAGGACCTGACCGACGGCCGCGTGGTGATCACCTCGCAGAACCACGGTTTCGCGGTCGACGCCGACTCGCTGCCGGCCAATGCGCGCGCCACCCACGTCTCGCTGTTCGACGGCACGCTGCAGGGCTTCGAGCTGACCGACAAGCCGGCCTTCTGCTTCCAGGGCCACCCGGAAGCCTCGCCGGGCCCGCACGACATCGGCTACCTGTTCGATCGCTTCACCTCGCTGATGGAAACCGCGAAGGCGCGCAGCGCCTGAGCGAGCGGAGACGGCACATCATGTTCGGACATGCACTCGGGATCACGGATTTCTGGACCTACGTCGTCGGCGTGGTGTTCATCATCCTGCTGCCCGGCCCGAATTCGATGTACGTGCTGTCGCTGGCGGCGCAGCGCGGGGTCAAGGCCGGCTATCGCGCGGCCTGCGGCGTGTTCGTCGGCGACGCGGTGCTGATGCTGCTGTCGGCGGCCGGCGTCGCTTCGCTGCTCAAGGCCAACCCGCTGCTGTTCTCGGTCGTCAAATATGGCGGCGCCGCCTACCTGTTCTACATCGGCTTCGGCATGCTGCGCGGCGGCTGGCGGGCGCTGCGCGCCTCGCGCGCCGGCACCGCGGCCCCCGCGCCGACGGCCCCCGCGCGCACCGTGGACGGCGAGCGGCCGTTCCGCAAGGCGCTGGTCGTCAGCCTGCTGAATCCGAAGGCGATCCTGTTCTTCATCTCGTTCTTCATCCAGTTCGTCGATCCGAGCTACCGCTACCCGGTGGTGTCCTTCGTCGTGCTGGGCGCGATCTCGCAGTTCACGAGCTTCCTGTACCTGAGCACGCTGATCTTCGCGGGCGCACGTCTTGCCGAACAGTTTCGCCGCCGCCGCAAGCTCGCGGCGGGCGCGGCCAGCGGCGTGGGCAGTCTGTTCATCGGCTTCGGCCTCAAGCTCGCCTTCGCGACGATCCGATGAACGCAGCCGCCGCTCAAGCGCATTAACGATTACTTTTTGAATACTCGAGCCATGCCAAAACGCACAGACATCAAGAGCATCCTCATCATCGGCGCCGGCCCGATCATCATCGGCCAGGCGTGCGAGTTCGACTACTCGGGCGCGCAGGCATGCAAGGCCTTGCGTGAGGAAGGCTACAAGGTCATCCTCGTCAACAGCAATCCGGCGACGATCATGACCGACCCGAACACGGCCGACGTCACCTACATCGAGCCGATCACCTGGGAAGTGGTGGAGCGCATCATCGCCAAGGAGCGCCCGGACGCGATCCTGCCGACCATGGGCGGCCAGACCGCGCTGAACTGCGCGCTCGACCTGCACCACCACGGCGTGCTGGAGAAGTACAAGGTCGAGCTGATCGGCGCCTCGCCCGAGGCGATCGACAAGGCGGAAGACCGCCAGAAGTTCAAGGATGCGATGACCAAGATCGGCCTGGGTTCGGCCAAGTCGGGCATCGCGCATTCGATGGAAGAGGCGCTCAAGGTGCACGGCGAGATCGCCGCGATCACCGGCGGCAGCGGCTACCCGACGGTGATCCGCCCGTCCTTCACGCTGGGCGGCTCGGGCGGCGGCATCGCTTACAACCGCGAGGAATTCGAGGAAATCTGCAAGCGCGGCCTCGATCTCTCCCCGACGCGCGAGCTGCTGATCGAGGAATCGCTGCTGGGCTGGAAGGAATACGAGATGGAAGTGGTTCGCGACCGCGCGGACAACTGCATCATCGTCTGCTCGATCGAGAATCTCGACCCGATGGGCGTGCACACCGGTGATTCGATCACCGTCGCGCCGGCCCAGACGCTCACCGACAAGGAATACCAGATCCTGCGCAATGCCTCGCTGGCGGTGCTGCGCGAGATCGGCGTCGACACCGGCGGTTCGAACGTGCAGTTCGCGATCAACCCGAACGACGGCCGCATGGTGGTGATCGAGATGAACCCGCGCGTGTCGCGTTCCTCGGCGCTGGCCTCGAAGGCCACGGGCTTCCCGATCGCCAAGGTGGCGGCCAAGCTCGCCATCGGCTACACGCTCGACGAGCTCAAGAACGAGATCACGGGCGGCCAGACGCCGGCCTCGTTCGAGCCGACCATCGATTACGTCGTGACCAAGATCCCGCGTTTCGCCTTCGAGAAGTTCCGCGAGGCCGATTCGCGCCTGACCACCCAGATGAAGTCGGTGGGCGAGGTGATGGCGATCGGCCGGACCTTCCAGGAATCGTTCCAGAAGGCGCTGCGCGGACTGGAAGTCGGCGTCGACGGCCTCGACGAGAAGTCGGTCGATCGCGACGAGATCGTGCGCGAGATCGGCGAGCCGGGTCCGGACCGGATCTGGTATGTCGGCGATGCGTTCCGCGTCGGCATGTCGGCCCAGCAGATCTTCGAGGAAACCGCGATCGACCCGTGGTTCCTGGCGCAGATCGAGCAGATCATCCTGAAGGAGAAGGCGCTCGGCGGTCGCATGCTGGCGAGCCTCACGAAGGACGAGCTCTACTTCCTGAAGCAGAGCGGCTTCTCGGATCGCCGCCTGGCGAAGTTGCTGGCCGCGAGCCCCGCCGAGGTGCGTGCGCGCCGCCTGGAGCTGAACGTGCGCCCGGTCTACAAGCGCGTCGATACCTGCGCGGCCGAGTTTGCCACCAAGACCGCCTACATGTACTCGACCTACGAGGAAGAGTGCGAGGCGCAGCCGACCGACAACAAGAAGATCATGGTGCTGGGCGGCGGCCCGAACCGGATCGGCCAGGGCATCGAGTTCGACTACTGCTGCGTGCACGCGGCGCTGGCGATGCGCGAGGACGGCTACGAGACCATCATGGTCAACTGCAACCCGGAAACGGTCTCGACCGACTACGACACCTCCGACCGTCTCTACTTTGAGCCGCTCACGCTCGAGGACGTGCTGGAAGTGGTCGACAAGGAAAAGCCGGTCGGCGTGATCGTCCAGTACGGCGGCCAGACGCCGCTGAAGCTGGCGCTCGACCTGGAAGCCGCGGGCGTGCCGATCATCGGCACCTCGCCGGACATGATCGATGCCGCCGAGGACCGCGAGCGCTTCCAGAAGCTGCTGCAGGAGCTGGGCCTGCGCCAGCCGCCGAACCGCACCGCGCGCGCCGAGGACGAGGCGCTGGCGCTGGCCGCCGAGATCGGCTACCCGCTGGTGGTGCGCCCGTCCTACGTGCTGGGCGGCCGCGCCATGGAGATCGTCCATGAGCCGCGCGACCTCGAGCGCTACATGCGCGAGGCCGTGAAGGTCTCGAACGATTCGCCGGTGCTGCTCGACCGCTTCCTCAACGACGCGATCGAATGCGACGTGGACTGCATCTGCGACGGCGAGGCCGTGTTCATCGGCGGCGTGATGGAGCACATCGAACAGGCGGGCGTGCACTCGGGCGACTCGGCCTGCTCGCTGCCGCCGTACTCGCTGGCCAAGGAGACCGTGCTCGAGCTGAAGCGCCAGACCGCCGCGATGGCCCGCGCACTGAACGTGGTCGGCCTCATGAACGTGCAGTTCGCGATCCAGCAGGTGCCGCAGGCGGACGGCTCGAAGCAGGACGTCATCTACGTGCTGGAAGTGAACCCGCGCGCCTCGCGCACGGTTCCCTACGTGTCGAAGGCCACCAGCCTGCCGCTGGCGAAGATCGCCGCGCGCGCGATGGTCGGCCAGACGCTGGCCGGGCAGGGCGTGACCAAGGAAGTCGAGCCGCCTTACTTCAGCGTCAAGGAAGCGGTGTTCCCGTTTGTCAAGTTCCCGACCGTCGATCCGGTGCTCGGACCGGAAATGCGTTCGACCGGCGAAGTGATGGGCGTGGGCCGCACCTTCGGCGAAGCGCTGTTCAAGTCGCAGCTCGCGGCCGGCTCGCGCCTGCCCGAGTCGGGCACGGTGCTGCTGACGGTGATGGATGCCGACAAGCCCAAGGCGGTCGAAGTCGCGCGCATGCTGCACGACCTCGGCTACCCGATCGTCGCCACGCGCGGCACGGCCGCCGCGATCGAGGCGGCCGGCGTGCCGGTGAAGGTGGTCAACAAGGTGAAGGACGGCCGTCCGCACATCGTCGACATGATCAAGAACGGCGAGATCGCGCTGGTGTTCACCACCGTCGACGAGACGCGCGCGGCGATCGCCGACTCGCGTTCGATCCGCATGAGCGCGCAGGCGCAGAAGGTCACCTACTACACCACCATGTCGGGCGCGCGCGCGGCGGTGGAAGGCCTGCGCTACCTGAAGGACCTCGAAGTCTATGATTTACAAGGTCTTCATGCTCGCCTAAACTAAGCCGTCGGGTTTTCCCAGGCACCACATGCCGCGATTAAGCGGTGTTTCCGGCGTTCCCGGAAATGCGCTTAATCGCGGTGATTTTTTTTATGCCCGTTTTTGTTTATTGAGCCGTTTTTATGAGCACCATTCCGTTGACCAAACGTGGCGCCGAACAACTCCGCAGTGAGTTGCAGCGCCTGAAATCGGTCGAGCGTCCGGCCGTGATCAATGCGATCGCCGAAGCGCGTGCGCAGGGCGATCTGTCCGAAAACGCCGAATATGACGCCGCCAAGGAAAAGCAGGGTTTCATCGAGGGCCGGATTGCCGAGATCGAGTCGAAGCTGTCGGCCGCCCAGGTGATCGACCCGTCCGTGATCGACGCGGAAGGCCGCGTGGTGTTCGGCGCTACCGTCGAACTCGAGGATCTCGGGTCAAGCGCCACGGTGAAGTACCAGATCGTCGGCGACGACGAAGCCGATATCGACCACGGCCTGATCTCGGTCAGCTCGCCGATCGCGCGTGCGCTGATCGGCAAGTCCGAGGGCGACGTGGCCGCCGTGCAGGCCCCCAGCGGCGTGCGCGAGTACGAGATCATCTCGGTCAGCTACGTCTGAGCCCGGGAGCGATCCGATGCGCCATGCGCCCCGGTTGTTCCGTCTTCTCACCACGATCTGGGTCGGCAGCCTGCTGACCATCGGTTATGCGGTCGCGCCGATACTGTTCGTCGCGCTCGATCGCGCCAGCGCGGGCGGCGTGGCCGCGCGCCTGTTCCGGATCGAGGGACTGATCGGCATGGTCTGCGCCGTGCTGATGCTGCTGATCGCCAACGCGCGCGTGCGCGCGGGCGATGTCGCCTACCGGCGTTCGCGCCTGCTGGTCGTCGCGATGCTGCTGTGCGTGCTGGTCGGCTATTTCGCGATCGAACCCTTCATGGACGCGATGCGCCTGGCGGCCCAGGCGGCCGGCACCGATGTCGGCCATTCGGAATACGCGAGCCGCTTCGGGATGCTGCACGGCATATCGAGCCTGTTCTACCTGGTCGAAAGCGTGCTGGGACTGTGGCTGGTGTGGAGCCTGCCGGTGGCGGGCGAGGGCCGCGGCGGCGCTTGAGCCGTTCCTGACGCCGCCCTCGAGCGCAGCGGCATGTGGCCGGGCCGGCGGGAAGATGCCCGCGCCGGCCGGCATCGTCAGCCGATCACTTGTCGTTCTGGAACGGGCGCTTCGCGCTCTGCTGACGCTTCTTGGCACGCTTCACGGTACCGCCCGCGGTCACGCGCTCGTTGCCGCGCACCACCACCTTGGTGGCCCGCGGCTTGCGCACCGGGCTGGCGTCGGGCGAGTGCTTGACCACCTTCACGGTACGCGGGGCGCGGCCTTTGGTCGCGGGCTCGGCGGCGCCGAGCTTGGCGGCCTCGCGCGCGCTGGGCAGGCCACGACGGCCGCGAACCGGCGCCACCTCGGCTTGCTCCGGGCGCCAGATCACCAGCAGCTTGCCGATGTGCTGGATCGGCGCGGCATTCAGGCGGTCGCAGATGTCTTCGTAGATCGCGATGCGGGCATCGCGCTCGTCGCCGAATACGCGGATCTTGATCAGCTGGTGCGCGGCCAGGTGGACCTTGATCTCGGCCAGCACGGCGTCGGTCAGGCCTTCGGCGCCGATCAGCACGACCGGCTTCAGCGCATGGGCTTGTGAACGCAGCGCGGAGCGCTCGACGGGGGAAAGCGAAAGGGCAGGCATCGGAACTCTGGAATCGAATAGAACGGCGCGCCCGCGGGCGCGCGCGAAAACCACGTAAAATCGCGGCGGTTACGCCTTCGAGGCGTCCGCCGCGCGAAATAGACGCGTATTATCCGCCAAAAGCCGGTGCCGACGAAACCATTGCGCGTTCGAGGGGCCCGGCGGGCCGCCGCAAGCCTGGTTTCGCGGCGGCACTGTGGCATTTGGCAGACATTTTTCCCCTGCATGGCAAAGAACCGTTTCAATCAGTCGTGGCTGCACGACCATATCAACGACCCCTACGTGAAGCTGGCGCAACGGGAGGGTTACCGCGCGCGCGCGGCCTACAAGCTCAAGGAAATCGACGACCAGGACAAGCTGATCCGTCCCGGGCAGGTGATCGTCGACCTGGGCGCCGCCCCGGGCAGCTGGAGCCAGTACGCGCGCAACAAGCTGGCCCAGGGCAAGCAGCGCGACAGCCAGCGCGAGGGCGGGATCGACGGCATCATCATCGCGCTCGACATGCTGCCGATGGAGCCGATCGCCGACGTGCACTTCATCCAGGGCGACTTTCGCGAGGACGAGGTGCTGCGCCAGCTCGAGGACGTGCTGGAAGGCCGCGCGGTGGACCTTGTAATTTCCGACATGGCCCCCAACCTGTCCGGCGTGGCCCTGGCGGATGCGGCGCGGATCGAACATGTCTGCGATCTCGCGCTCGAATTCTCCCAGAACCATCTCAAACCGGATGGCGCCCTTTTAGTGAAGTGCTTTCACGGCAGCGGCTACAGCCAGATTGTCGAAAAGTTCAAGCATCAGTTCCGCACGGTCGCGCCGCGCAAGCCGAAGGCTTCGCGCGATAAATCGTCGGAGACATTTATTTTGGGTCGGCATCTGAAGCATCCGCGCTGACGGATGCGCAGCCGCCGCAGCCCGGCCGGGAGCCTTGCCGGTCATGGGGTTTGCCTATCGAAGCGTTTGGCGAACCTTATGGCGACGGGCTTCGGACTGGATTAGAATGCCACGGGAGTGCCGCAGGAAAACTGCGGGCGCTCTTCTATGAGTGAAGGAGTGGTGCTTTGAACAACAATATGTTCTCGAAAGCGGCAGTGTGGCTCGTGATCGCACTGGTGCTGTTTACAGTGTTCAAGCAGTTCGACAAGCCCCGCGTCCAGGAAGGTGTGTCGTATTCGCAGTTCATGGACGACGCCAAGGCCGGCAAGATCAAGAACGTGATCGTGCAGGGGCGCAACCTCACCGTCACTCCTGCCGAAGGCCAGAAATACCAGATCGTGTCGCCCGGCGACATCTGGATGGTCGGCGACCTGATGAAGTTCGGCGTCCAGGTGAGCGGCAAGGCCGACGACGAGCCCAACGCGCTCGTCTCCGCGCTGTACTACCTGGGGCCGACGCTGCTGATCATCGTGTTCTGGTTCTACATGATGAGACAGATGCAGGGCGGCGGCAAAGGCGGCGCCTTCTCGTTCGGCAAGTCGCGCGCGCGGCTGATCGACGAGAACAACAACGCCGTGAACTTCTCCGACGTCGCGGGCTGCGACGAAGCCAAGGAAGAAGTCTCCGAGCTGGTTGATTTCCTGCGTGATCCCCAGAAATTCCAGAAGCTGGGCGGGCGCATCCCGCGCGGCGTGCTGCTGGTCGGCCCCCCGGGTACCGGCAAGACGCTGCTGGCGCGCGCCATCGCCGGCGAGGCCAAGGTGCCGTTCTTCAGCATCTCGGGTTCGGACTTCGTCGAAATGTTCGTCGGCGTGGGCGCGGCCCGCGTGCGCGACATGTTCGAGCAGGCCAAGAAGCACGCGCCCTGCATCGTGTTCATCGATGAAATCGACGCGGTCGGTCGCCATCGCGGCGCCGGCATGGGCGGCGGCAACGACGAGCGCGAACAGACGCTGAACCAGATGCTGGTCGAGATGGACGGCTTCGAGGCCAACTCGGGCGTGATCGTGATCGCCGCCACCAACCGTTCCGACGTGCTCGACAAGGCGCTGCTGCGCCCGGGCCGTTTCGACCGCCAGGTCTATGTCGGCCTGCCCGACATCCGCGGCCGCGAGCAGATCATGCGCGTGCACCTGCGCAAGGTACCGATCTCCAACGACGTCGACGCGGCCGTGCTGGCGCGCGGCACGCCGGGCTTCTCGGGTGCCGACCTGGCCAACCTGGTCAACGAGGCGGCGCTGTTCGCCGCGCGTCGCGGCAAGCGCATCGTCGAGATGCAGGACTTCGAGGATGCCAAGGACAAGATCTTCATGGGTCCGGAGCGCAAGTCGGCCGTGATCCGCGAGGAGGCCAAGCGTGCCACGGCGTACCACGAAGCCGGCCACGCGGTGGTCGCCAAGCTGCTGCCGAAGGCCGATCCGGTCCACAAGGTCACCATCATCCCGCGCGGTCGCGCGCTGGGCGTGACCTGGCAGTTGCCGGAGCACGACAACGAGACCTACTCGAAGGACTACCTGCTCGACCGTCTCGCGATCCTGTTCGGCGGCCGCGTTGCCGAAGAGCTGTTCATGAACCTGATCAGCACCGGCGCCTCGGACGACTTCAACAAGGCGACCCAGACGGCCCGCGCGATGGTGACGCGCTTCGGCATGACCGATGCGCTCGGGCCGATGGTCTACGCCGACGACGACAACGACGGTGGCCCGTTCGGCAAGGGCTTCACGCGTGCCATCTCGGAAGCGACGCAGCAGAAGGTCGATGCGGAAATCCGCCGCGTGATCGACGACCAGTACAGCCTGGCGCGACGCCTGCTCGACGAGAACCGCGACAAGGTCGAGGCCATGACGGCCGCGCTGATGGAGTGGGAGACCATCGACGCCGACCAGATCAACGACATCATGGCGGGTCGCCCGCCGCGCTCGCCGAAGAGCAGCGGCAACGTGCCGCCGGCGAGCGATCCTTCGGGCGGCGCCGGCGCCGAAGTCAAGCCGGGCAACGCGACCGCGCCGGCATAATCCCGCCACGGGATTCCAATCGACGGGCTGGTGTGAATCACACCGGCCCGTTTTGTTTCTGCTTCCGGATCATTCGATTTGAGCGTTTCCCAACCAATCCTTCCACCGTCGCTGCAATGCGGCCGCTTCACGCTGAGTTTCGAGCGCCCGCTGGTGATGGGCATCCTGAACGTGACCCCCGATTCGTTTTCCGACGGCGGGCGCTACATCGCGCGCGACGCCGCGCTGCGCCAGGCCGAGCAGATGCTGGCCGAGGGCGCCGACCTGATCGATATCGGCGGGGAGTCGACCCGCCCCGGCGCACCGCCGGTGCCGCTCGACGAGGAACTGGCGCGCGTGGTGCCGGTGGTCGAGGCGCTGCAGGCGATGCGCGTGCCGCTCTCGATCGACACCTACAAGCCCGAGGTGATGCGCGCCACGCTCGCGGCCGGCGCGGACCTGATCAACGACATCTGGGGCTTTCGCCAGCCCGGCGCGCTCGAAGCGGTGAAGGCGAGCGGCTGCGGGCTGTGCGTGATGCACATGCTGGGCGAGCCGCGAACCATGCAGCTCGGCGAGCCCGACTATCTCGACGTGGTGGCCGAGGTGCGGGCGTTCCTGGCCGGGCGCGCCGCGGACTTCCTCGCGGCCGGCATCGCCGCCGAGCGGATCAGCGTCGATCCGGGCTTCGGTTTCGGCAAGGCCACCATCGAACATAATTACGCCTTGCTGGCGCGCCTGCCCGACACGGCGCCGCCGCGCCCCGACGGACGCCCGTATCCGATCCTGGCCGGCATGTCGCGCAAGTCCATGCTCGGCGCGCTGATCGGCAAGCCGCCCGCCGAGCGCGTGGCGGCCAGCGTGGCCGCCGCGGTCTGCGCGGCCGAGCGCGGCGCGGCCATCATCCGCGTGCACGATGTGGCGGCCACCGTCGACGCATTGAAGATCTGGGGCGCCGTGCGCGACGCGGCACGCCTCGCCTGAGAGAGAACATACGAGGAGGAATGCATTCATGGGACGTCGTTATTTCGGTACGGACGGGATCCGCGGCCTGGTCGGCGAGTCGCCGATCACGCCCGACTTCGTGCTGCGGCTCGGTTACGCGGCCGGCAAGGTGCTCGCGCATTCGAAGGCGCGCGCGGCGAGCGGCCGCCCGACCGTGCTGATCGGCAAGGACACGCGCGTCTCGGGCTACATGCTCGAGGCCGCGCTCGAGGCGGGCTTCTCGGCCGCCGGCGTGGACGTGATGCTGGCCGGGCCGATGCCCACGCCGGGCGTCGCCTACCTGACGCGCGCGCTGCGCCTGGCCGCGGGCGTGGTGATCAGCGCCTCGCACAATCCCTATCACGACAACGGCATCAAGTTCTTCTCGGCCGACGGCAACAAGCTGCCGGACGAGACCGAGGCCGAGATCGAGGCCTGGCTCGACAAGCCGCTCGCCTGCGAAGCCTCCGACGGGCTCGGCAAGGCGCGCCGGCTCGACGACGCCAACGGCCGCTACATCGAGTTCTGCAAGAGTACCTTCCCGGCCTCGTTCGACCTGCGCGGCATGAAGCTGGTGGTCGATTGCGCCAACGGCGCCGCCTACCAGATCGCGCCGCACGTGTTCCACGAGCTGGGCGCCGACATCGTGCCGATCGGCGTCAAGCCGAACGGTTTCAACATCAACGACAAGGTCGGCGCGACCGCGCCGGAGGCGCTGATCGCGGCCGTCAAGGAAAACGGCGCCGATCTCGGCATCGCGCTGGACGGCGACGCCGACCGCCTGCTGGTGGTCGACGCGGCCGGCCGTCTCTACAACGGCGACGAGCTGCTCTACGTGCTGGCGAAGGATCGCATCGAGACCGACGGCAAGGTGCCGGGCGCGGTCGGCACGCTGATGACGAACCTCGCGGTCGAGGTCGCGCTGGGCAAGCTCGGCGTGCCCTTCGTGCGCGCCGCGGTGGGCGACCGTTACGTGCTCGAGCAGTTGCGCGAGCGCGGCTGGCAGCTCGGCGCCGAGGGCTCGGGCCATATCCTCTCGCTCGACCGCCATTCGACCGGCGACGGCATCGTCTCCGCGCTGCTGGTGCTGGCGGCGCTCAAGCGCAGCGGCAAGACGCTGGCCGAGCTGCTCGAGGGCGTGGCGCTGTTCCCGCAGACGCTGATCAATGTGCGCATGAAGGCCGGCGCCGACTGGAAGGGCGAGGCCTCGATCCAGGCGGCGATCGCCGCGGCCGAGCGCGAGCTCGGCGAGAGCGGGCGCGTGCTGATCCGCGCCTCGGGCACCGAACCGGTGCTGCGCGTGATGGTCGAGGCGCGCGAGGCGGCCGATGCCCAGCGCCATGCCGAGGCGATCGCCGGCGCGGTGCGGCTCGCGACGGCCTGAATCCGCGCCAGCGGAAACCACGACGGCGGCCAGGTTGGCCGCCGTTTTTTATTGGCGAGCCCGCGCAGGAGGGCGCCATGTTGTCGCAGGCGCACATGCGCCGAGATCATCGACCCGGGCGCGCGCCGGCGCCATTCCCGACTGATCCACTCAAGTACCTACCCCGGATTCCGCAGACGAAATCGTTTGCGCGTCCGAAATCCTTCCGTTTTATGACATTTCATCTAAGCTGCTTGAGCGCCGTCGCCGGTCCGCGGACCGGGTGAACAATCGGCGCTGACGTGCACGTTTACGATGCGCGAGCAGAGGGGGCGGACCGCGCGGCGATGTCCTCGCGTCGCCCGGCAACCCGGCGCAAGCCTTGCCGGCCGGGCCCGCGGCGCCGGCGGCAGGCGATCGGCGAAGCCCGGGCGCCAGCTTTCGGTCTGTCATGTTGCTGTCACACCAGGTTCATTAATTGTCACATTACTGTCATGGACACCCCCTAATCTTCGCGGTGCCGTAGTCATCCGCTCACACACTGGAGGTCTCATGAAATTGATGCAAACCGCGTTTGCTGGTCTGGCCGGCGCGCTTTTCGCTGTCGCCGCTCACGCAGCCGACGTCACCGGCGCGGGCAGCACCTTCGCAGCCCCGATCTACTCGAAGTGGGCTGCCGAATACCAGCAAACCGGCGGCGCCAAGATCAACTACCAAGGCATCGGCTCGTCCGGCGGCCTGAAGCAGATCGACGCCAAGACGGTTGACTTCGCGGGCTCGGACGCGCCGCTGAAGGACGACGAACTCGCCCAGAAGGGCCTGTTCCAGTTCCCGACGGTGGTCGGCGGCATCGTTCCGGTGGTGAACGTCCCGGGCATCAAGGCCGGCGAAATCACGCTGTCGGGCGAAGTGCTCGGCGACATCTACCTGGGCAAGGTCAAGAAGTGGAACGACCCGGCGATCGCCTCGCTGAACCCGAAGGCCAAGCTGCCGGACCTGGACATCGCCGTGGTTCGCCGCGCTGACGGTTCGGGCACCTCGTTCATCTGGACGAACTACCTCTCGAAGGTCAACGACGAGTGGAAGACCAAGGTCGGCGAAGGCACCACGGTCAACTGGCCGACGGGCACGGGCGGCAAGGGCAACGACGGCGTCGCCGCCTTCGTGCAGCGCCTGCCGGGCGCGATCGGCTATGTCGAATCGGCCTACGCGAAGAAGAACTCGATGATCTACGTCGACCTGAAGAACGCCTCGGGCGCCGTGGTCACGCCGGACGCGAAGACCTTCGCGGCAGCCGCTGCCGGCGCGAACTGGTCGAAGTCGTTCTACCAGATCCTGACGAACGAGCAGGGCAAGGACGCATGGCCGATCGTCGGCGCGACCTTCGTGCTGCTGCACACCAAGCAGGACAAGCCGGAGCAGGGCGCCGAAACGCTCAAGTTCTTCGACTGGGCCTTCAAGAACGGTGGCAAGGCCGCGACGGACCTGGACTACATCTCGCTGCCGGCGTCGGTCACGGCCGAGATCCGCAAGCAGTGGAAGACCAAGGTGACGGACGCGTCGGGCAAGCCGGTCGCGGAATAAGCCTCGGGCTGTAGCAAGTAGCACGCAAGCAAGTCGTGGTCGCGTCGTCCGGCATGTGCCGGGCGACGCGTGCGGTACCGGCGGGCGGCCCGTGGCCCCCGCCATCGAACCTTCAGGCGCCCATGTCCGACATTCCTCTCACGTCACGCCCCGCCGGCCAGATGCGCGCGCCCGGCCGGCTCGGCGACGTCATCTTCGGCGGCCTCACGCGCATCGCCGCGGTGGTGACCCTGCTGGTGCTCGGCGGCATCATCGTCTCGCTGATCATCGCCTCGCTGCCGACCATCGAGAAGTTTGGCCTCGGTTTCCTCTGGCGGTCCGAATGGGACCCCAACGCCGATGTCTACGGCGCGCTGGTGCCCATCTACGGCACCATCGCCACCTCGCTGATCGCGCTGATCATCGCCGTGCCGGTCAGCTTCGGCATCGCCCTGTTCCTGACCGAGCTGTCGCCCGTGTGGCTGCGACGACCGCTCGGCATCGCCATCGAGCTGCTCGCCGCGATCCCCTCGATCGTCTACGGCATGTGGGGCCTGCTGGTGTTCGCGCCGATCTTCGCGGCCTGGTTCCAGAAGCCGCTCGGCCAGATCCTCGGCCCCGTGCCCTTCATCGGCGCGCTGTTCCAGGGCCCGCCGATCGGCATCGGCCTGCTCTGCGCGGGCGTGATCCTGGCGATCATGATCATCCCGTACATCGCCTCGGTGATGCGCGACGTGTTCGAGGTCACCCCGGTGCTGCTGAAGGAATCGGCCTACGGCATCGGCTGCACGACCTGGGAAGTGATGTGGAAGATCGTGCTGCCCTACACCAAGAGCGGCGTGATCGGTGGCGTGATGCTCGGCCTGGGCCGCGCGCTCGGCGAGACCATGGCCGTCACCTTCGTGATCGGCAACACCAACCTGCTCGACAATATCTCGCTGTTCTCGCCGGGCAACAGCATCACCTCGGCGCTCGCCAATGAATTCGCGGAAGCCGCGCCGGGCCTGCATACCTCGGCGCTGATGGAACTCGGCCTGATCCTGTTCGTGATCACCTTCATCGTGCTGACGATCTCGAAACTGATGCTGCTGCGCCTCCAGAAGGGAGAAGGCAAGAAATGAGCGAACGCGTCCTGAACATGCCGGGCGGCCAGTCCGGCGCCGCGCTCGAAGCGATGCGCTCGCGCCTGCAGGCGCGCCGCAAGCGCACCAACGCGCTCGCGCTGACCCTCTCGCTGGCGGCGATGGCCTTCGGCCTGATCTGGCTCGTCTGGATCCTCTACACCACGCTGCACCTGGGCATCGGCGGCCTGTCGGTCGAGCTGTTCACGCAGTCGACGCCGGCGCCGGACAGCGAAGGCGGTGGCCTGGCCAACGCGATCGTCGGCAGCCTGATGCTGGTCGCGCTCGGCACCCTGGTCGGCACCCCGATCGGCGTGCTGGCCGGCGTCTACCTGGCCGAATACGGCCAGAAGAACTGGCTCGCGAGCCTGATGCGCTTCATCAACGACATCCTGCTGTCGGCCCCCTCGATCGTGGTCGGCCTGTTCGTCTACGCGGTGGTGGTGGCGCCCTCGGGCCGCTTCTCCGGCTGGGCCGGGGTGATCTCGCTGGCGCTGCTGCAGGTGCCGATCGTGATCCGCACCACCGAGAACATGCTGAACCTGGTGCCCAACGCGCTGCGCGAGGCCTCGTTCGCGCTCGGCACGCCGAAGTGGCGCATGATCATGAAGATCACGCTGCGCGCCTCGATCGGCGGCATCGTCACGGGCGTGCTGCTGGCGGTGGCGCGGATCGCAGGCGAAACGGCGCCGCTGCTGTTTACGGCACTGTCGAACCAGTTCTTCTCGCTCGACATGTCCAAGCCGATCGCCAACCTGCCCGTCACGATCTACAAGTTCGCGATGAGCCCGTTCGCGCAGTGGCAATCGCTCGCCTGGGCGGGCGTCTTCCTGATCACGCTGGGAGTGCTGGGACTGAACATCCTGGCGCGCTCGATCTTCTCGAAAAAGTAACGGCGGAGCAATCCGATGAACATGGCAGAAAGCCACCTGAATCCGATCGAACACGGCAGCGCGCCCGCCGGCGGCAACGCGGCAAACGGCCAGCGCCCGGTCGCCCCGCTCGACGCGAAGATCGAAGTCAACAACCTGAACTTCTTCTACAACAAGTTCCACGCGCTGAAGAACGTCAACATGCGCATTCCCGAAGGCAAGGTGACTGCCTTCATCGGCCCGTCGGGCTGCGGGAAGTCGACGCTGCTGCGCACCTTCAACAAGATGTACGCGCTCTATCCCGAGCAGCGCGCCGAAGGCGCGATCATGATGGACGGCGAGAACCTGCTGGAATCGAAGCAGGACATCTCGCTGCTGCGCGCGCGCATCGGCATGGTGTTCCAGAAGCCGACCCCGTTCCCGATGTCGATCTATGACAACATCGCGTTCGGCGTGAAGATGTTCGAGAAGCTCACGCGCTCGGAAATGGACGACCGCGTCGAGTGGGCCCTGACCAAGGCCGCGCTCTGGAACGAGGTGAAGGACAAGCTCAGCCAGAGCGGCTACGGCCTGTCGGGCGGCCAGCAGCAGCGTCTGTGCATCGCGCGCGGCATCGCGATTCGCCCGGAAGTGCTGCTGCTCGACGAGCCGTGCTCGGCGCTCGACCCGATCTCCACCGGCCGCATCGAGGAGCTGATCGCCGAGCTCAAGAGCGACTACACGGTGGTGATCGTCACGCACAACATGCAGCAGGCGGCGCGTTGCTCGGACTACACGGCCTACATGTACCTGGGCGAGCTGATCGAGTTCGGCGACACCGAGAAGATCTTCATCAAGCCGGCCCGCAAGGAAACGGAAGACTACATCACCGGCCGTTTCGGTTGACGAGGGAGCGACAATAATGACCGACAAGCATCTGTCCAGCCAGTTCGACGCCGATCTGAACGCGGTGTCGTCCAAGGTCCTGGAAATGGGCGGCCTCGTCGAGGCCCAGATCACCGAGGCGATCCACGCGCTCAACGAGTTCGACCGCGAAGCGGCCGAGCGCGTGATCGCCAACGAGGATCGCCTGAACCTGATGGAAGTCGAGATCGACGAGGAGTGCGGCAACATCATCGCGCGCCGCCAGCCGGCCGCGCGCGACCTGCGCCTGCTGATGTCGATCTCCAAGACCATCACCAACCTCGAGCGCGCCGGCGACGAGGCCGAGAAGATCGCCAAGCGCGTGCGGCGCCTGGCCGACGAGCCGATCGCCCGCGGCGTGAACATCGCCGAGATCAAGGTCTCGGGCGAGATGGCCGTGACCATCCTGCGCCGCGCGCTCGACGCGTTCGCGCGCCTGGACACGGTGGCCGCCGCGCAGATCGTCAAGGACGACAAGGAAATCGACCTGGAATTCCGCGCCTTCGTGCGCAAGCTGGTCTCCTACATGCAGGAAGACCCGCGCACCATCTCGGTCGGCCTCGACTTCCTGTTCATCGCCAAGGCGATCGAGCGGGTCGGCGACCATGCCAAGAACATCGCGGAATTCATCATCTACATCGTGAAGGGCACCGACGTGCGGCACCAGCCGCGCGACCTGCTCGATCGCGAAGCCAATAGTTAACCCACGTCAGAGGACGCACCGAGGTGCCGATGCCCAGCAACATTCTCGTCATCGAAGATGAGCCCGCGATCTCCGAATTGATTTCGGTGAACCTTCAGCACGCGGGACATTGTGCGATTCGCGCGTACAACGCGGAGCAGGCCCAGAACCTGATCAGCGACGTGCTGCCTGATCTGGTCCTGCTCGACTGGATGCTGCCGGGCAAATCGGGGATCGCCTTCGCGCGCGAACTGCGCAACAACGAGCGTACCAAGCACATCCCGATCATCATGCTGACCGCGCGCGGCGACGAGCAGGACAAGGTGCTCGGCCTGGAGATCGGCGCCGACGACTACGTCACCAAGCCGTTCTCGCCCAAGGAGCTGATGGCGCGCATCAAGGCGGTGCTGCGCCGCCGCGCGCCGCAGCTGACCGAGGACGTGGTCTCGATCAACGGCCTGCGCCTGGACCCGGCCACGCACCGGGTGGCGGCCGCCGCCGAGGGCAACGAGATCAAGCTCGACCTCGGGCCGACCGAGTTCCGCCTGCTGCACTTCTTCATGACGCATCCGGAACGCGTGCACAGCCGCACCCAGCTGCTCGACCAGGTGTGGGGCGACCACGTGTTCGTCGAGGAACGTACCGTCGACGTCCATATCAAGCGCCTGCGCGCGGCCCTCAAGCCGGCCGGCTGCGATGCTATGATCGAAACCGTGCGCGGCAGCGGCTACCGCCTCGCCAAGCACGCATGACGCGACGCGGCGCATGAAGCTGGCGCCGCGTTTCGCCTCCATCCCGTTTCCTGTCGAGCGCCAACCATGAACATCATCTGGGCGCGCTTTCTGGTGTCGCTCGTCCTGCTCGCGCTGGTCGCGACGCTTGCCGGCGTGACGATCGGCGTGCGCGCCGGCCTGGCCGTGGCCGTCGCGCTGCTGGTCGCGCAGGCATTCTTCAGCACCTTCCACACCCAGCAGCTCTGGCGCCTGCTCGATGCGCCCGTGTACGGCGAAGTGCCGAGCGCGCCGGGCATCTGGGGCGAGATCTACTACCGCCTGCACAAGCTCGCCAAGCAATGGCACGCCCAGGTGCGCCAGGTCGAGCAGCAGCATTCGCGCTTCATCCAGGCGATCCAGGCCTCGCCCAACGGCGTGGCGATGCTCGACGACCACGACCAGATCGAATGGTGCAATGCGATCGCCGAGCTGCATTTCGGGCTCGACGCCAAGCGCGACCTGCGCCAGCACATCACCCACCTGGTCCGCCATCCCGACTTCGTGCGCTATCTGAATGCCCAGCACTACGACGAGATGCTGGTGATGCGCGGCATGGGCGAGGGGCGCCAGCACGTGATCGCGGTGCAGGTGTTCCCCTACGGCGACAATCGCAAGCTGCTGCTCACCCAGGACATCACCGAGGTCGAGCGCACCGACGCGATGCGCCGGGACTTCGTCGCCAACGTCTCGCACGAGCTGAAGACGCCGCTCACGGTGCTCTCGGGCTTCCTCGAGACGCTGCGCGAGCTGCCGCTGTCGGACGAGGAGCGCGCGCGCTACCTCGACATGATGGAGCAGCAGGCCGGGCGCATGCGCAAGATCGTCACCGACCTGCTGGTGCTGGCCAAGCTCGAGGGCGAGGGCAAGCCGCCGACCGACAAGCCGGTCGACATGGACGACGTGCTCGGCCACCTGGAGGACGTCGCGCAGACGCTGTCGGCCGGCCATCACGAGATCTCCTTCGAGATCGACGACACGCTCAGCGTGACGGGCGCCGAGACCGAGATATTCAGCGCGCTCGGCAACCTGGTGACCAATGCGGTGCGCTACACGCCCGAGGGCGGCAAGATCCGCGTCTGCTGGCGCCGCGACGGCTCGCAGGCGGTGTTCTCGGTGAAGGACAGCGGCTTCGGGATCCCCGCCGAGGACCTGCCGCGGCTCACCGAGCGTTTCTATCGCGTCGACCGCAGCCGCTCGCGCGATACCGGCGGCACCGGCCTGGGCCTGGCGATCGTCAAGCACGTGCTGCAGCGCCACGACGGCCAGTTGCTGATCCAGAGCGAGGAAGGGCGCGGCAGTACCTTCACGGCGCGCTTCCCGGCGCAGCGCACGGTGGTGCGCCGGCCGCGCGCGGCCTGAGGCGGGCGGGGCGGCAGCGGCCGTCCATCCGGTTCACGTGCCCCGTTCGCGGCGCGGCAAGCAAAACGCCACTCGCTAGCGAGTGGCGTTTTGCATTGCGCGGCGGTTGAGGCGGCCCGGGGCCGGCGCCGCCTCAGCCGCCGAACTTCTCCAGCAGGCCGAGCTGCGCGCTGCGCCGGGTCTTGCCCGAACGGCGGCGCTTGTAGTGGCCGTCGCTCTGCATCACCCAGGCCGATTGATTGTCGCCGAGGAACACCGACAGGCCCTCGGCGATCACGCGGCGCTTGAGCTTGCGATCGTGGATCGGGAAGGCCACCTCGACGCGGCGGAACAGGTTGCGATCCATCCAGTCCGCGCTCGACAGGTAGACCAGCTCGGCGCCGCCGGCATGGAAGTAGTAGATCCGGTGATGCTCCAGGAAGCGCCCGATGATCGAGCGCACCGTGATGTTCTCCGAGAGGCCCGGCACGCCCGGCTGCAGCGCGCACACGCCGCGCACGATCAGGTCGACCTTCACGCCGGCCTGCGAGGCCTCGTAGAGTTCGGCGATCACCGAGGGTTCGAGCAGCGCGTTCATCTTGGCGACGATGCGCGCGCGCTTGCCGGCGCGCGCATTGGCGATCTCGTTGCGGATCCCCTCGATCAGCTTCGGATGCAGCGTGAACGGCGACTGCCACAGCTCGTGCAGCTTGAGCTCGCCGCCGATGCCGGTGAGCTGCTGGAACACGTGATGGACGTCCTCGCAGATCCTCGGCTCGGTCGTCATCAGCCCGAAGTCGGTATAGAGGCGCGCCGTGCGCGGATGGTAGTTGCCGGTGCCCAGGTGCACGTAGCGGCGCAGCACGGTCTTGCCGCCGCGCTTCTCGCGGCGCACGATCAGCACCATCTTGGCGTGGCACTTGTGGCCCACCACGCCGTACACCACGTGCGCGCCCACCGCCTCCAGGCGCGAGGCCCAGTTGATGTTGGTTTCCTCGTCGAAGCGCGCCAGCAGCTCGACCACCACCGTCACTTCCTTGCCGTTGCGCGCGGCTTCCATCAGCGCGTCCATCAGCGGCGAATCGGTGCCGGTGCGGTAGATGGTCTGCTTGATCGCGACCACGTTGGGATCCTTGGCCGCCTCGCGCAGCAGCTCCAGCACCGGCTGGAAGCTCTCGTAGGGATGATGCAGCAGGATGTCGCCGCGATCGATCGCGTCGAACATCGAGGTGTCGTTGGCGATGGCCGCCGGCGTGGACGGCGCGTGCGGCACGAACTTCAGCTCGGGCAGGTCGACCAGGTCGGGCAACTGCATCAGCCGTACCAGGTTGACCGGGCCGTTGGCGCGATAGCAATCGCGCTCGTTGAGCTCGCTCTCGTCGAGCAGGCGGCGCACGATATGGGCCGGCGTGTCGGCCGACACTTCGAGCCGCACCGCGTTGCCGAGGTGGCGCGCCGGCAGTTCGCCCTGCAGCGCCACGCGCAGGTTGGTGATCTCGTCCTCGTCGACGAACAGCTCGCTGTTGCGCGTGATGCGGAACTGGTTGCAGCTCCTGACCACCAGCTTCGGGAACAGCTCGCCCACGAAGCGCTGCATCAGCGAGCTGAGCAGCACGAAGCCGTGACGGAAGCCCGACAGCTCCTGCGGCATGCGCACCAGGCGCGGCAGCGCGCGCGGCGCCTGCACGATGCCGAGCAGAGCCTGGCGGCCGAAGGCGTCGCGGCCTTCCAGCTCGACCACGAAGTTCAGGCTCTTGTTGAGCACGCGCGGGAACGGATGGGCCGGATCGAGCCCGATCGGCGTGAGCACCGGCAGCAGTTCGTCGAGGAAGTAGGCGCGCGCCCATTCGAGCTGCGCCTCGCTCCAGGTATCGGTGCCGTGGAAATAGATGCCTTCGGTCTCGAGCGCCGGGAAGATGGTCTCGTGCAGCATCGCGTACTGCTTGTGCACTAGGCGTTGCGCGCGGTCCACCACCAGGTCGTAGACATGCTGCAGCGACATGCCGTCGGGCGACAGCGCGCCCGGGTTGTCGCGCATCTGCTCCTGCAGCCCGGCCATCCGGACTTCGAAGAATTCGTCGAGGTTGCTGCTGGTGATGCAGATGAAGCGCAGCCGCTCGAGCAGCGGCACCTGCGGATCGGCGGCCTGCGCCAGCACGCGCTCGTTGAAACCGAGGATGCCTAGTTCACGGTTGAGCAGCGGGTAGCGGATGGACATCGGCAGCGAGGATGGCAGATCGGGTGCGGCGGGCAGAAACGGAAGTTCGGAAATTCTCACGGTGCGATGACATCTTGATGACGTATTTGATCTTGTTCTGGAATGATACGGCCTGACATTCCATGATTTGATGACGACTTGATGACAATCACGGTTTTGTCTACAAATAATACGTCCGCCCGAGCGGAAACTCACCACCTGTTTCAATCGATACAAATCGCGGATACTGCGGTGGAGCGCGGCATGGCGCGATGATCCGACACCGCAAGCGCGCCAGCCTTTAGAATGTCGCGTTTGTCATGCACTGGGCCGGCACGGCGGCGACTTGCCGGCCTGAGAACGGAGCTTCTACCCGATGGTTACATCCCCGCAATTGCTCGCCGCCGTCGATCTCGGCTCGAACAGCTTCCGGCTGATCGTCGGCCGCGTCGAGGAAACTCCCGCGGGCAGCCAGATCTACCCGGTCGACGCGCTGCGCGAGCCGGTCCGTCTCGCGGCCGGCCTGTCGCGCGACAAGATGCTCGATCGCGCCTCGCAGGAGCGCGGCTGGGAGGCGCTCAAGCGCTTCGGCGAACGGCTGCGCGACTTCCACCCCGATCACGTGCGCGCGGTCGCCACCAACACGCTGCGCGTGGCGAAGAACGCCGGCGAGTTCCTGGTCGAGGCGGAAGCCGCGCTGGGTTTCCCGATCGAGGTGATCGCGGGCCGCGAGGAAGCGCGCCTGATCTACGCGGGCGCCGCGCATTCGGTGCCGGCCAGCGCCGGCAAGCGGCTGGTGGTCGACATCGGCGGCGGCTCGACCGAGTTCATCATCGGCCAGCACTACACGCCGATCGTGATGGAAAGCCTCTATATCGGCTGCGTGAGCCATAGCCGCCAGTTCTTCCCGGCCGGCAACGTCGACGAATACACCATGCGCCAGGCCGAGCTGGCCGCCAAGCGCGAAATCCAGATCATCTCGGGCGAGTACAAGAAGGCCGGCTGGGACCAGGCGATCGGTTCCTCGGGCACGGCCCGCGCGCTGGCCGAACTGGTCGAGGGCAATGGCTTCAACGACGCCGGCATCTCGCACGGCATCTCGCGCGGCGGGCTGGAGCGCCTGAAGCGCGCCCTGATCAAGGCCGAGAACGTCAACCGCCTGAAGCTGGTCGCGCTCAAGCCGGACCGCATCCCGGTGCTGGCGGGCGGCCTGTCGATCATGCTGGCGGTGTTCGAGGAACTCGGCATCGACTACGTCGACACCACCGACGGCGCGCTGCGCCTGGGCGTGCTCTACGACCTGCTCGGCCGGGCCCAGCACGAGGACATGCGCGCCGTGACGGTGGAAGGCTTCATGCGCCGCTACGGCGTCGATCGCCCGCAGGCCGATCGTATCGCCTCGCTGGCCACCAGCTTCTACGACCAGCTCGAACACACCGAGGATGTGTCCCGCGAGGAAGATCGCACCTTCGTCGGCTGGGCGGCCGCGCTGCACGAGATCGGCCTGTCGATCTCGCACAGTGCCTATCACAAGCATTCGGCCTATATCGCCAGCAATGCCGACATGCCCGGCTTCTCGCGTACCGACCAGGCTCGCCTGGCGGCGCTGGTGCTCGGTCACGCGGGCAAGCTCGGCAAGCTCTCGCAGTCGCGCGACGTCGAGTGGCCGCTGCTGTTCTGCCTGCGCCTGGCCGCGCTGCTGTGCCGTCGGCGAACCGATGCGGGCCTGCCCGAGATCTCGGTATCGGATGTCAAGAAGGGCGGCTACGAGGTCCGCCTGCCGAGCAGCTGGGTCGAGCAGAATCCGCTCACCGACTACAGCCTGAGCCAGGAAGCGGCGGAATGGGAGAAGGTCGGGATTCCGTATCGCGTGGTCTATACCGAGGCCTGACGCGCCTCGCTTCGGCCGGCCCGTTCCGGGGCCGCCCGTGCCTCGACGGCCGCACCCAGGTGCGGCCGTTGTCGTTTCCGGCCGATCCTTACGGGGTGCAGACGATCGCGGTCAGGAACGGGAAGGCGGCCTTCACGGTGGCCTGGCTGCCGGCGGCGCGCACCTTGGCCTCGACGGCGCTCTTCGAGCCGCGCACCACCACGCCGTAGCCCCATTCGTCGATCGGCTTGCCGTCGCCGTGCTGGAACAGCGGATCGTCCTGCTGGTAGCCGAGCACCACGTAGACCGAGAAGCCGTAAGCGCTGAGCGGGTGCTCGGTATGGAAGGCATTCATCGAGTTCGACTCGACATGCATCGGCTTGGTCTGGATGTCGCCGGCCTCGGCCAGCGGCGCGATGAAGCGATGGCCGTTCGACGAGCAGTCGAGCGCGGCGTCGAGCGCCTTGGGCTCGGCGGCGAGGGCGGCAGCCGAAGCGGCCAGGCTGATGGCGCCCAGCAGGGCGCAGGCGAGGCCGGCGGCCCCGAGACGGCGTGTTTTCATAGGCGGAAGATCGGTGATGTTGTTGTACTGGTCAACGAGGAAGCCGGCTGCCGAGGCGGCCGGCCCGCGATGCCCGGTGGCTTGAACAGGCCCTGGCCTGATCGTCCGGTATGTGACCGATCATAACGAAAACGCGGCGGCGGCGCAGCCTGGCCGCCGCCTGGCCGCCTCCACCCCGCCCATGGCGCGGGAGGGGCGGGTGGGCGAGGGCGTGCCGTGCCGCCGCGTGCTGCCGCTGCGGCCGCTTACTGCTGTTGCTGCAGGTACTGCCTGACCTGCTGCATGCTCACGCGGCCGCTGTGCGCGGTATCGATCTGCTCGAAGTTGCGCGCGATGAAGGGCAGGCCGTCGGCCTGGGCCTGGGCCTTGGTGATCGACTGGCCGTTGGCCAGCGCGCTGTTGGCGGCCAGGCTCGAGGCCAGCCGCGACTGGGCCTGCTGGGCCAGGTCGCTGCCGGTGGTGGCCGCCGAGGGCGCGGCGATCGGGCGGCGCGGCAGGAACGGGCCGTCCACGCCGCCCTTGAGCGGCACCGGGGTGGAGACGGCCTGTTGCGCGGCCGCCATGGCCTGGGTGGCCGGCAGCACCGGCAGCGCGAGCAGCAGGGCGAGCGCGAGCAGGCGCGCGATCGGATGGGATTGGATCATGGCTTGTCTCATCGATGAGGTTGGCGAACGCGGGCCGCCCGACGGGCGGCGCCGCGCCTGTCGGTTCAGCGGGCCGCGACCGCGGTCTTCAGCGTCGGCGTGCCGGCCGGGCTTTCGTCGGGCCAGGGCGCCGGCAACTGCGCCAGCGACAGCGCGTTCGAGATCGGCTGGTTGGCGAAGAACGAGACCAGGTCCGACCTGAGCTGCGGCCGCGCGACATTGTCGAGATAGATCATGTGGCCGCCCTGGTAGAAGGTCATCTGCAGGTTCGGGTTCAGGCCCGGCACCGTCTGCAGCCGCGCGAGCTGGTTCTCGGTCAGGAAGAACGGCGTGGCCAGGTCGTGATAGCCGTTGGCCGACAGCACCTTCAACTGCGGGTTCAGCTGCAGCGCCGCGAGCAGGTCCGGGATCGTGTCCGGCACCGCCTGGCCCGCGTGGCTGAAGTCCCAGGCGCCGATGATGTCGTTGTTGAGGGTGGCGTAGGTCGCGTTCGGCGCCTCGAAGCCGAGCTCGTTCGGCAACTGCGTGGCCAGCGCATTGGTGAAGGGCTGGGTGATCAGGATGTCGGAGGGATCCGAATCCTGTTGCAGGCGCGGGTCGCTGCTCGGCAGGATCACGCGGCCGTCATAACGGCCGATGGTCGAGCCCGGTACCAGGTTGGTGCCGTAGTAGTCGTTGCCGAAGTAGGCGTTCAGCGAGGCGACCGACATGTTGGTCTGCGTCGACCATTGCGACAAGGTGTTGTTGTCGGGGAAGGTCGGGTTCGGCACCAGCGGGCTGCCGGCGAAGAAGAAGGTCGGCGCGTAGGTGGCCAGCTGCGAATACTGCGCGGTCACGAAGTTCTGGATCTGCAGCGCGAACTGGCCGTTGCTGGTCGGCGCCGGCGAGACCTGGTTGAAGTAGGCCGCCACCTGGGCATAACCGAGGAAGTAGCCGATCATGCCGTCGGTCGTGTACTTCAGCTCCAGCGCGTTGTTGGCCGCGTTGCCGTTGGTGATCGCGTAGGTTTCGCCCGGATCCGCGAAGTAGTTGAGGATCGAGGATTGCAGCACGATGCCGGTCAGGTTCACGCCGGCCGATTCGACCGACAGCGCTAGCATGTCGGTGCGCGGCGTGCCGTAGGACTCGCCGTACAGGTAGAGCGGCGAGCTCGCGCGATTGTTCACCGCGATGTAGCGGCGGATGAAGTCGCGCATCACGCGCACGTCCGGGTCCGCGCCCCAGAAGGTCTGGTTGGTGTTCGGCGCGATCGCTTCCGAGAAACCGGTGCCGGGCGGGTCGATGAACACCATGTCGGTGGTGCCGATCAGGCTCTCGTCGTTGCTCACCAGCGGGAAGTTCGGCCAGTTCGTCATCAGCGGATCGGGCGTGGCCACGCGGGTCGGCGCGAACGAGCCGAGCCGCAGCCAGACCGAGGAGGAGCCGGGGCCGCCGTTGTAGAAGAAGGTGACCGGGCGCGGCTTGCCGTCCTGGCTCGGCGCCGTGTAGGCGACGTAGGACATGCTCGCCTCGGCCTTGCCGCTCGGATCGATCGCGGTGAGGTGGCCGGTGGTGGAGGTGTAGCTGACGGTCTTGCCGCCGCCCGTCCACTGGCGATGCATGACGGCCGCCGATTCGTTGACCTGCGAGGCCTGCAGGTTCGCGCCGGCGCTGGTGGAGTACGCGGTGTTGTCGGTGAAGGGATGGTTCGCCGAGGCGTCGACCGAGGCGATGCTGCTGCTGGTGCCGTCGCCGCCGCACGCGCTCAGCGCGAGCGCCGACATCGACAGGACGATCCCTCCGATTTGCCGAATCGCACGCTGCGATCCGCGACCCAGACCCTGGTTTCTCTCTTTCATTCTTGTTTCCTTTTCCTTTCGATTTATTTAAATCAATCAGGATGGTGATGCAATCGCGGCTTTATGGGCTTGAATTGCGCCAGATTCATTGTTTTTATGGTTTATCGACTCGCGTGGGTCGGCAAGCAGCGTAAGAATGAAAAATATTTGCGTCAATCGAAATTCGAAAAATTTCGTGTGGAGTTTTGTAACGGTGATTTTGTTGCGATGCGGCGCGATGGGCGGCGCCATCGGCAGGCAGGACGGCCCTGAGCGGGAGATGGGGGAAGGTACCGGTTCCCGACATCGGAAAAGGCAGGCGCGCGATTGACGGATTCGTTGCGCGGCGGGTGGTTCGAATGAACTATTCGGGTAATCGCGGAAAGTGGATTGGCTTATTAAAAATTTCTCGAATCTTTACCAATTGCTTTCATGTGAAATCCAGCCGGCGGCTTAATGGTTTATTCCGCCTCGATGCAGTCGCGCGATAAGGCGCGCGCCCCTCGGGGGCAGGGCGCGCGCCGGAATCTCAACGCCCGGTGCCGAGCCGCTCGGCGGCACGCTTCACCAGGGCCTCGCGGGTCGCGTAGATCGGCGCGTAGCGCTCGCGCACGGCCGCGACCACCTCGGCCGGCGCCGTCTCGGGGCTGCCGGCGTCGAACGGCGGCGCGGGCGCGTATTCGATCGACAACTGGGTGGCCTGCGCGACGGCGTCGCCATGCAGCTCGCGTGCGATGGTCAGCGCGAAATCGATGCCGGCAGTGATGCCGCCGCCGGTCACGAGGCTGCCGTCGCGAACCACGCGCTCGCGCACCGGCGTGGCGCCGAAGGCTTCCAGCAACGGCAGGAAGGCCCAGTGCGTGGTGGCGCGCCGGCCTTGCAGCAGGCCGGCCGCGCCGAGCACCAGCGAGCCGGTGCAGACCGAGCTCAGGTAGCGCGCGGTGCCGGCGGCCCGGCGCAGGAAGGACAGGGTCGCATCATCGAGCAGCAGCTCGCCGATGCCGCGGCCGCCCGGCACGCACAGCACGTCCACCGGCGGGCAATCCTCGAAGCGCGTATCGGGGCTCAGCGTCAGGCCATGCGCGGCCTGCACCGGCGCGCCGTCGCTGGAGACCAGGTGGACCGTCGTGTCGGGCAGGGCGGCGAACACGTCGTAGGGGCCGACCAGGTCGAGCGCCTGGACGCCGGGAAACATCAGCAATGCGATTCGATGGGACATGGCGAACTCCGCGGTGGAAATCCAAGAGGAAGATTTCGTGCCATGGTAGCCAGCGCATCGGGACGGGACAATTCGCTTGCCTGACAGGATCGGCAAATTTCCTGCCATCATGCGAGGCATCCCGCCGATCCCGTTCCTGGAGCCCCCATGTGCGCCGCCCTCGCCACCGTTTCCCATTCCGCCCGGCCGCCCCGGCGTGCCTGGTTCGTGCTGCCGCCGCGCGTGCACATGCTCGACCTCGGCGGCCCGCTGCAATTGATCGCCTCGCTGGCGCCGCTGCGCATCGCGGCGGTCGAGACCTGCTGCATCGCCGCGGGCGCGACCCTGGACAGCCATCAGGGCTTGCGGCTCGCTAATCTCGCGCCCCTGCCCGAGCGCGTGCCGGCCGGCGACTGGGTGATCGTGATCGGCTCGAAGCACGACTTCCGCGCGCCGCCGTCGGCCGAGTACGCGCAACTGGTGAGCTGGCTGCGGCGCGTGGTGGCGCCGCAGCGCGAGCGCATCGTGCTGGCCGGCGTCTGCACCGGCGCCTTCCTGCTAGGCGCGGCCGGGCTGCTGGACGGCCAGGCCTGCACCACCCATCACGCGCACCTGACGCGCCTGCAGCAGCGCCATCCCGAGGCGCGCGTGCTGGCGAACCGGCTGCTGGTCGACGAGGGGGCGCTGCTGACCTCGGCGGGCGTGGCGGCCGGCATCGATCTCGCGCTGCACCTGATCGCGAGGCAGTTCGGCGCGGCCGCCGCGATCGAGGTGGCGCGCGAGAACGTGGTGCCGTTCCGGCGCATGAGCGGCGACGCCGCGCTCGACGCGCAACTGCGCTATCGCGACCACGATCACGAGCTGATCCACGCGGTGCAGGATTTCCTGGTGGCCGAGCCGGCCTGCACGCTGTCCTATACCGAGCTGGCCGGGCGTTTCGCGCTCAGCTACCGACATCTCGCGCGGCGCTTTCGCGATGCCTGCGGCATCACGCTGAAGGCCTATCATCAGCAGTTGCGGATCGCGCGGGCCAGGCAACTGCTGCGCGACAGCGACGCGCCGGTCGAGCGGATCGCCGAGCAATGCGGCTTCGCGAGCGTGCAGGCGTTCCGCTCGGCCTGGCGGCAGATCGAGACGCTGTCGCCGAGCGCCTGGCGCGCGGCTTGAGTCGGGCCTGAGGCGGCGCGGCTGAAATGCTCCGCACGCGTGCCCGCCTCGCGCCGGCCGACGCGCTGGCCAAGCGCCAAGCGAGCCGCGGCGCGCCCATCCCGAGCCGGCGGTTATGGGGCAGGCAGGAGCGGGGCAGGCACGAGCGCGCGGATCAGTGGCTGCGCAGCAGCCGCTGCAGATAGTGCTCGCAGCGCGCGCGCAGCGCCTCCATCTGCGGCGAGTGCTCGTCGGCCAGCAGGCCGTCGACGAGGCCCGGGTGCTGGCCCGAGGTCGCGACCTCGTAGATCTCGCCGGCCAGGCCGCGCGCGGCCATCGCGATTCGAATCCGATCGAGCCAGTCGCATTCGACGCGATGGCCGGTCAGCCAGCCATGCGTCGCGGTAACGACGCGATCGGGCGGCATCCAGCGCCCGGTCTGAATGCGCGCGACCAACTGGCTCGTCACCAGGTAACGAAGCAGGTCGACTTGGGTCACAGAGCGTTCCTCCATGCTTGAACGGCGGCGTGGCGCCCGATGCGCCGCGTCGGGGCCGCGTCGGCGCGAATGGCCGGGGATGCGGCGGCGTTTCCCGTGTTTCCCGCCGATTCAGCAAGCCCCGTGCCACTCGGGCGGTGGCGGGCGGCACGCGGCTTGCTGCGCTTCAGGGTCCATCCAACACCGGAGGTCCTATGCAACACGATCCGACACGACCAGTGTGGCGCGCGCTCGCGATGGGCGCGCTGTGCGCGGCGCTGCTTGCCGCCGCCGGCTGTTCGAAGCAGAGCGACAGCGGCGGCGCGGGCACCGCGCCCTCGGCATCGAGTTCGGCGAGCGACAGCGGCGCGCAACCGGGCGCCGCGACCGGCGTGACGCCGGCGCCGATGTCGCCGGGTGCCGCCTCCGACGCGACGGGCGCCTCGGGTGCCGGCGATTCGTCCGGTGCGTCCGGGGCCATGGGCGCTTCCGGCGCCTCGGGCGGCTGAACGCGAACCCCTGAGCGCGAATCGCGCGAACCCTGAACGCCAACCCTCCCGCCGGCCGCTCGCCGTGCCGGCGGTTCAACCAGGAG
The DNA here is from genome assembly GCF_011753035.1 of Burkholderia sp. Ax-1720. NCBI lineage: Bacteria > Pseudomonadati > Pseudomonadota > Betaproteobacteria > Burkholderiales > Burkholderiaceae > Burkholderia > Burkholderia sp. Ax-1720. Next base: position 81,461 of record NZ_VWWK01000012.1, read on the forward strand.
GCCGAATGAACAGCACCCTGAACCCCGATAACGAGCCGCTCGACCCGGATGACGGCCGGCCCGTCGCCGATACGCTCGGCCCGAGCGATTCCTCCGACAGCGGCAGCGACACGCGCGGCGCGAAGCGTCGCCCGTTCGACATCGACAGCGAACTCGACGCGCATGCGCTCGAACGCGGCGAGGCGGCCGGCGCGGCCGGTACCGATCGCTCCGGCACCGGCGAGCGGGCCTCGGCCGATGGCGATGCGGGCCTGGTCGACAACGAGGACATCGAGCCCGATCGCACCGATCGCCTGGTGGGCGACGACGAGGACGCCCGGGCGCCCGACCCGACCTTGCCGGCCGGCGGGGCGGGATCCCGTCGCCGTTGATCCGGGAAATCTTTCAATAGGATTGAAGTAAACGACGAATCCGGCCGCGCCGGGATCCGGCCGGCCCCTACCGATCGAGGAGGAAGCGATGCAAGGACGCCATCCGAATCGCTCGCGACAAGCCCGCGAGCCTGCGAACTGGCAGGAGCGCAACGAACGCGCGTACTGGGGCCGCGACGAACGCGACCTGCCGCACTACGACGACCTGCTGCTGCCCGACGATGAACGCGATATCGATTTTCACGACGCCCGCGACCAGTTGCCCGGCGATCGGTTCGACGAGCGACGCTGGCGAGCCGGGTCGCGCGAAGCGGCCGGCCGCGATCGCGACGTTCCCCGGCCGCGCGAGCGCGACGGCTTCGACGAGGCGTATCGAGAGGCCTACCAAGAGGCATACCGGCAACCTCTCCGCCCGGACGCAAGAGCGGGGGCGGGGGACGAGCCGGGGCGTCGCGGCGAGCCCTCGCGGGTACACGGCGAATCGCGGCGCCCGGGCGCCAACGCTCGCGGGCCGGGCAACGCGGGCCGAGGCGACGACTACCGCGACCGGCCCGACGGCGCCCGGCTCGACGGCGATCGGCTCGACGAATTGGGCAGCGGCCACGGCGCGCCGTCCCATGCGCGCTACGACCCGCGCTTCGCGCCACCCGCGCGCGGCGGCCAGCGCGCCGCGCCGCGCATTCGTGGGCCGAAGGGCTACACGCGCTCCGACGAGCGGATTCGCGAGGATGTCTGCGAGCGCTTGGCCTATGCCTTCGACCTCGACGTCAGCGAGGTCAGCGTGGCGGTGCGGGAGGCTTGCGTGCGGCTCGAGGGCAGCGTGCCCGAGCGCTGGATGAAGCACGAGATCGAGGACCTGGCCGCCAGTTGCGTGTGGGTGCGCGACGTCGACAACCAAGTACGGGTGTCGCGCGATGCCTCGCGCGACGAACTGCCGAGGCCGCTGCCGCGCGCCGACGCGCTCTCGCATCCGGCCGCGCATCCTGGCTCGCCCGACCCGGCCGCGCATCCTTCCGGCGCGATCGGCCCGGCGGGGCCGGCCGGACCCGGGGCAACGACGGGCTCCGGGCCCGATGGCCGTCGCCACTGAATCGCCTTCGTCGTGATGACGCACGCGCGGCGAGGGCGGCGCGGCAGCACCCGGCGCCCGCCCTCAGCGCCGCGCGCTGTCGTCGAGCTCGTTCTGCAGGCCGTGGTCGCGCATCAGCGCGAGCCGGTTGTAGAGCGTCTTCAGGCTGATGCCGAGCGCCTTCGCGGTGCGCGGCTTGTCGCCCTCGAAGTGGCGCAGCGAGGCGACGATGAAGCGCTGCTGCGCATGCGCGAGCGTCGCGCCCAGCGGCAGCGACATCACGTTGTCGCGCACGTCGGCGCGCGGCGGCAACTGGCGCGGCAGGTCGAGGTCGATGTCGTGGTCGGCCAGGATGAAGGCGCGCTCGATGGTGTTGCGCAGCTCGCGCACGTTGCCGGGCCAGGGATAGGCGCGCAGCGTCTTCAGCGCCTGCGCCGAAAGCTGCTTGTCGCTGCCGTGCTGGGCGTTGAGCGCGGCCACCAGGTCACGCGCGATCTCCTCGACGTCGCCATCGCGATGGCGCAGCGCCGGCACGTGCAGCGCGAAGGCGGCGAGCCGGTAGAACAGGTCCTCGCGCAGCCGTCCGTCGCGGATCGCGTCGACCGGATTGTGGTGGGTCGCGGCGACGATCCGCACGTCCAACGCGATGGTCTCGGTGCCGCCGACCCGCATGATGGTGTTCGACTCGAGCGCGCGCAGCAGCTTGACCTGCATCTCGCGCGGCATCTCGGCGATCTCGTCGAGGAAGATGGTGCCGCCGCGCGCGGCCTCGAAGAAGCCGGTGTGCTGGGCGGCCGCGCCGGTGAAGCTGCCTTTCTCATGGCCGAACAGCTGGGATTCGGCGATGTCGGCGGGAATCGCGCCGCAGTTGACGGCCACGAACGGGCCGCCCGCGCGCGTGCTGGCATCGTGCACGAGCCGCGCGGTGATGTCCTTGCCGGCACCGCTTTCGCCGACGATCAGGACGCTGGCGCGGGTCGCGGCCACTTTCTCGATCTTCGAGAGCAGTGCCTGGATGCGCGGCGACGAACCGGCCAGCCGCCGGCCGTCGCTGGATGTTTTCGACATGAATGATGGATCTCGGGTGGAACAGCGTGCCTCTTCGTACTCCCTACACGGTCACCGCGCAGCGTGTAATTTTTATAAGCGCAAGCGTAGCCGAATCCAGCGCCGCTGCATGAATTGAAAATTCCAATTTGCCTACGGGGTACGGATAGAAAAAACCGATAATGCCGGGCGGCGCAGGCGACTCCTCTATACTCCCCGAATGCTTGGCCGGTGCGACTACTCGTAACGCCGCTCCGGCTGCCGCGATTCGGGACATCCTTACCGGGCGCGAGCCTCGTCGGTCAGCATTGCCGATCCTTACCCGCGATCCACGCAATGTTGCCGCGTGCGATCGCCTCACGGTCTCGACCGCGGCCGCGCCGCGATCGGCCGATCCGCACGTTGCCATGCGGGGGCCTCGCCTCCGGGCACGTGTCTTGCGACGGAGCATCAATGCCCTACATTCTGGTCGTCGAAGACGACGCCGACACCCGTGACATGCTGGCCGCGCTGGCGCACACGCAGCAACTGAGCTGCGATACCGCCGCGACCCTGGCCCAGGCGCGCACGCTGATCGCCGCCCACACGCCCGATCTGGTGCTCTGCGACCTGGTGCTGCCCGACGGCAACGGCATGGACCTGTTCGACGAATTGCCCAAGGGCGTGCACTGCGAGATGGTGCTGACCACCGGCCACGCGAGCCTGGAAACCGCGATCGACGCCCTGCGGCGCGGCGCGACCGACTACCTGGTCAAGCCGCTCAACATGCAGCGCCTGAACAGCATCTTCGCGCGCGTGCCGCGCACCAGCGTGCTGCACGAGGAGATCGCCTCGCTGCGCAGCGAGCTCAAGCGGCTGGGCCGCTTCGGCCGCATGCTGGGCAGCTCGCAGCCGATGCAGACCATGTACGACGCGATCAGCCGGGTGGCCGGCACCGAGGCCTCGGTGCTGCTGATGGGCGAGTCGGGCACCGGCAAGGAGCTGGCCGCGCAGACCATCCACGACCTGAGCCTGCGCCGCAAGGGCCCGTTCCTGGCCATCAACTGCGGGGCGATCGCCGCGAACCTGGTGGAGAGCGAGATGTTCGGCCACGACCGCGGCAGCTTCACGGGCGCGGACCGCCAGCACAAGGGCTTCTTCGAGCGCGCCGACGGCGGCACGCTGTTCCTCGACGAAATCACCGAGATGCCGGTCGAATCGCAGGTCAAGCTGCTGCGCGTGCTCGAGACCGGGCGCCTGACGCGGCTCGGCTCGGCGCGCGAGATCGACGTGGACGTGCGCATCGTGGCGGCCACCAACCTCGATCCCGAGGCGGCCATGGCCAACGGCAAGCTGCGCCCCGATCTCTACCACCGCATCAACGTGTTCCCGATCACGCTGCCGCCGCTGCGCGAGCGCGGCGACGACATCCCGATGCTGGCCGCCGCCTTCCTCACCCGGCTCAACGAGGAGAGCGGGCGCAACATGCGCTTCGCGCCGGCCGCGCTGGCGGCGCTGGCCGGCTACGAATGGCCGGGCAACGTGCGCGAGCTGCGCAACTTCGTGCAGCGCGCCAGCATCTTCAACGACGGCGAGCTGATCGACACGCTGCCGCCGCCGATCATGGCGGAAGTCTCGGGCGAGGCGGTGGCGGCCGACGACACGGTGTCGGTGCCGTTCGGCACCACGCTGGAGGAGGTCGACCGGCGCGTGATCCTCGGCACCCTGGCGCAATGCGGCGGGGTCAAGACGCACGCGGCCGAGGTGCTCGACATCAGCCTCAAGACGATCTACAACCGCCTCGCGCAGATCGAGGGCGGCGAGAAAGCCGACAAGGCGGACAAGAGCGACAAGGCGGCCGACAGGCCGGCCGACCAACTCGCGGACAAGACGGACAAGACGGCATCGTGAGGCGCGGCGCGGGCCTCGTGCCCGCGCCCGACGATGCCATGCCAGGGAGGGCGGGCCGCTGCGGCGGCCGGCGTGCAGCGCCCGGTCGGCAGGCAGCCGGCCAGGGCGGGAGTCGATCGGATGACCCAACTCGAATCAGGCTGGATGCGTAACGGCGTGATCATCGCCGCGCTGGTGGCGATGCCGACCGTGCTGCAGTCGCTGCTGGTCCATTACGGCGGCGCGAACATGCCGCTCCTGCTCTACTACCCGTTCATCGCGGGAGTGGCCTGGACCGCGTCGTTCGGCGCGGGGCTGGTCGCCACCCTGCTCAGCGCGCTGCTGATCTGGCTGCTGTTCCTCGGCGATCCGCTCGCCTATCCGCTCTCGCCGGCCATGCAGGCGATGCAGGTCGGCCTGTTCCTGCTGGTGGCGGGCGTGGTCTGCGCGGTGGTGGCGGCGTTTCGCCATGCGCGCCTGACCAACGAGACGCTGCGCCGGCGCGAGGCCGCCGCGCGCCAGCACTACGAGATCACCCTGGCCTCGCTGACGCAGGGCGTGATGGTGATCGACCCGCTCGGCCGGCTCACCTACCTCAACCCGGTGGCGGTCGCGCTGACCGGGCACCAGAGCGCGAGCGCGCACGGCAAGCCCTTCCACGAGATCTTCCACGGCTACGACAGCCATGGCACCGGCACCCGCGTGACGGCGCTCGAGCGCGTGCTGGCCGGCGGGGAGGGCGCCGCGGGCGGCGCCGGCGAGCTGCACTGGCTGCGCCCGGCCGGGCAG
>NZ_VWWK01000131.1:0-21322 GCF_011753035.1 Burkholderia sp. Ax-1720
GAGCTGCGCGAGCGCCAGCGTGCCACGCTGGCGGCCGAGCTGCCGGCGCCGCTGGCGAGCCGCGTGCACTGGCTCGACGCGCTGCCGGAGCGCTTCGAGGGCGTGGTGGTCGGCAACGAGGTGCTCGACGCGATGCCGGTGCGGCTGGTGCTGCGCGACGCGACGGGCTGGCGCGAGCGCGGCGTGGCGGTCGACGCGGCGCGTGCCTTCGTGTTCGAGGATCGTCCCCTGCCGGAGGAGCCCGCTGGTGTATCGGCGTTGGCAGCGCTCGACGCGCTCGAGCTGCCGGAAGGCTATCTGACCGAAATCCACGAAGCCGCGCGCGCCTTCACGGGCACCGTCTGCCGCATGCTCGCGCGCGGCGCGGCCTTCTTCATCGACTACGGCTTCCCCGCCGGCGAGTACTACCACCCGCAACGCGCCGAGGGCACCCTGATGTGCCACTACCGGCATCGCGCGCATGGCGATCCCTTCGTCTGGCCGGGGCTGCAGGACATCACCGCGCACGTCGAGTTCTCCGGCATCCACGAGGCGGCCGTGGCGGCCGGCGCCGAGCTGCTCGGCTATACCTCGCAAGGGCGCTTCCTGCTCAATGCCGGCATCACCGAGGTGCTGGCCGGCATCGACCCGGCCGACGGCGCGCGCTTCCTGCCGGCCGCCAACGCGGTGCAGAAGCTGATCGCGGAATCGGAGATGGGGGAGCTGTTCAAGGTGATCGCGTTCGGGCGCGGCATCGACGGCGGCCTCGCGGCCTTCGCGCGCGGCGAACGCTCGCACGCGCTCTAGGAGGCCAGACGCTCATGTTCCGCTGGCTGCTGGTGTCCTTCGTGGCGGTGATGGTGCTGGCGCGCAGCTGGCCCTGGCTGTCCAAGCTCGGCGTCGGGCGCCTGCCCGGCGACGTGACGATCCGGATCGGCTCGCGCGCCTATCCGTTCCCCTTCATGTCGACCCTGGTGCTGATGGCGATCATCTCGGTGATCGCGAAGCTCTGGTGACGCGATGCGTCGATCGAATCCGTGCCGCGCGCCGTCGCGGCGCGCGGCCCATCCTCCCTTCGATCAATGCGACAGCTCGCCGACGATGCGCCTGACCAGCGCTTCCGCGTCGTCGAGCGCCTCGCGCTCGCTCGCGCGGACGCTGTCCGCCTCGTACTCGGTGTTGTCGGGTGAGTCGCCGTCCGAGCGGGACAGGATCACGTAGCCGCGGAAGCGGCCCCCTTCCGCCGCGCGCGTATAGGCGTTCGCCGTATAGCCGCGGGACGTCATGCGGATGCCGTTCATGCAGGTCTCCCGGAAAGTGGGACGCTTCATCCTAGCATCGCGCGCGCGGCGCTGCCGAGCCGCGGGATTGGGGTGCGAACGTGCTGGCGACGACTCGCCGGGCGGACTTGGGCGATCGGTGAAAGTGCCTGCCAGGCAAGGAATATGGGGCGACGGGGCGAGCTTTGGAAAGGGCCGGAAGACAGGCGGGCGTGGCGCTGTGAACGCGTCGGCGCGGGCCGGAAAGATGCCCGGGAAGCCGGGAAAACGGCAAGCAGGCGAAACCGGCGAAACCGGCGAAACCGGGATAGGCGACAAGCGGGGCCGGAACCTCCCGGTTCCGGCCGTTCCCGCGATCAGGCGGGTGAGCCGGTTCAGCCGGCCAGCAGCGCGTTCACTTCCTCGAGCGTCGGCGCATGCGCGCCGGTATGGCGGCAGGCGGCGGCGCCGGAGGCCAGCGCGAAGGCCAGGTGCTCGGGCCAGGCGCGCTGCGGCTCGGTCATCAGGCTGACCAGCAGGCCGCCGATCGAGGCGTCGCCCGCGCCCACCGTGTCGGCCACCTCGACGCGCGGCGGCCGCGCCTCGAACGTCGCGTCGCCGGCATACAGCGTGGCCGCATCCGAGCCGCGCGTGACCAGCAGCGTGGCGGCCGGATTCAGCGCGCGCAGCTCGGCGATCGCCTCGGCCTCGCCGCCGGCGAACAGGTGGCGCAGGTCCTCGTCCGACACCTTCACCAGGTCGGCGAGCTTCACCATCTTCTCCAGCGTCGGGCGATAGGCCGCCGTCATCAGGTTGCGGTAGTTCGGGTCGAAGCTGATCTTCACGCCGCGCTCGCGCAGGCTGGCGGCCAGCGCCACCAGGGTGGCGGCCAGCGGCTCGCGCACCAGGCTGATGCAGCCGAAGTGCGCCCATTGCAGCGGCGCTTCCCAGCCGGCGGGCAGCGCGGCCGGGTCGAAGGCCAGGTCCGCGCTGTTCTCGCCGATGAAGAAGTAGGAGGGCGGCTGCGTCTCGTGGACGATGGCCAGCAGCGGCGGGCGATCGACGCGCTGCAGGAAGCGCATGTCGAGGCCGGCCGCCTCGCTCTCGCGCCACAGCACCTCGGAGAAGCAGTCCTGGCCGAGCGCGCCGACCGCGGCGCTGGGCACGCCCAGGCGCGCCACCGCGCGCGCCACGTTCCAGCCGGCGCCGCCCGGCACCGAGGTCCATTGCGCGGCGCCGTGGCGGACCATGTCGGTCAGGATGTCGCCGGCCGACACGAAATGCGGGAAGTTGGCGCTGCTCGTCATGCGTGTTCCTTGCGATGCGGTACCGCCTGGCCGAGCGTGCCGTCGGCGCCGGGCAGCGCGTTGAGCACTTCGTAGCAGGCACCCATGGTGTGGTAGTCGGTCTTGCCGGCGGGGCTCTTCTCGTCGCTGTACTTGCGGTTGTCGCAGGTCAGGATGCGATACCAGGCGCCATGGCGATGGTCGACGAAGTGCTGCCAGCTATAGCGCCAGATCTCGTCGTAGCAGTCCCAGAAGCGCTCGCTGCCGGTGCGCGCGCCGAGCAGGGCGGCGGCCGCGAAGGTCTCGGCCTGCACCCAGAAATACTTGTCGTGGTCGCACACCGTGTAGTCGGGGCCGAAGCCGTAGACCAGGCCGCCGTGCTCGCTGTCCCAGGCATGCGCGAAGGCGGCGTCGAACAACTCGATCGCGCGCGGCAGCAGCCAGTCGAGCGGGCGGTGTCGCTCCAGGATCAGCAGCAGCTTGGCCCATTCGGTCTGGTGCCCGGGCTGGAAGCCCCAGGGGCGGAAGATGTTGGTGCTGTCTTCCTTGTTGTATTCCCAGTCGATCGACCAGTCGGCGTGGTAGTGCTCCCACACCAGGTTCTGCGACAGCGCCGCCTGGCGCCGCGTGATGTTGGTCGCCACCAGCTCGGCGCGGTCGAGGTAGCGCACTTCGCCGGTGGCCTCGTAGGCGGCCAGCAGCGCCTCGGTGGTGTGCATGTTGGCGTTCTGGCCGCGATAGCCCGAGACCTGCCAGTCGGCGGTCGCGTCGTCCTTGTACAGGCCGCCCTCGGCGTCCCAGAAATGCTTTTCCATCAGCGCGAAGGTGTGCTCGACCAGCTCGCGCCCTTCCTCGACGCCGGCCATCGCCGCATGCGCGCCGGCCAGCAGCACGAAGGCCAGGCCGTAGCAGTGGCGGGTGCCGTCGCGGGTGGCCAGCTTGCGGCCGTCGCGCCATTCCAGCTCCCAGTCGTAGCCCTCGAGCACCGGGTCCCAATGCGCCTCGCGCAGGAAGCGCAGGCCGTGGCGCACGTAGTCGAGATGCCGGGCATCGCCGAACTGGCGATAGGCCATCGCGTAGTTGAAGACGAAGCGGCAACTGCTGACCAGGTGGCGCGTGTCGCGCTCGTAGATCGAACCGTCGTCGCGGAAGAAATGGAAGAAGCCGCCCGTCGGATCGTAGACCGTCGGCGCGTAGAAGTGCAGCGTGTGCCGCACGTGGGAAAGCAGGAAATCGGCGTCGCGAAAGTTCGCGACGGGCGGCGCCGGCAGGTCCGGCGCGGTCGGCGAGGCAGGGTTCGTCATGATGCGATTACCGGGGTGAGGGGGCGCGGCGCGAGCGCCGCCACGGAACTGCTCGCGCGCTCGATCAACCGCACGGGCAGGCGAATTTCGGTCTGGTCGGGCGCGTCGGCCAGCAGCAGCTCGATGCCGCGGCGGCCCAGCGCTTCCTTGTCGACGGCCAGGGTGGTCAGCGGCGGCGCCGCGTGGGCCGCGCCGAGGATGTCGTCGAAGCCGACGAAGGCCACGTCCTCGGGCACTCGCAGCCCGCGCGCCAGGCACACGCGCATCGCCGCCAGCGCGGCCGCGTCGTTGAAGGCGAACACCGCGTCGGGGCGCGGGCCGCCCGCGTCGAGCATGCGCTCCATCGCGCGCGCGGCGCCGGTATCGGGGTCGAGGCCGGCGTCGATGGTCACTTCCAGCGAGGGATCGAACAGCAGCCCCGCCTCGAAGAAGGCGCGGCGAAAGCCGAGCGCGCGCTGCGCGATGCTGTGGTGCGCCAGCGACCCGCCGATGAAGGCGATGCGCTTGCGGCCGCTCTCGAACAGGTGCCGCATCGCCTGCGAGGCGCCGGCGATGTTGTCGATGTTCACCGAACGTAGCCCCGGCGCCCACATGTCGATCAGCACCAGCGGGCGGCCGGTGGCGGCCAGCGCGTCGATCGTCTCGGGCTCCATGAAGCCGGCCACCGCGATCGCGTCGGGCGCGTGCGGGCGCATCTGGCGCAGCACGTCGTCGGTCGGGCCCACCGTCAGCAGCGCCGGCACGATGCCGCGGTCGCGGCAGGCCTCCTCGACGCCGTGCAGCACGTGCGAGAAGAACGGCGTGGCGGCGAAGTTGTTGTGCTGGCGGTGCAGCAGGAAGGTGAGGCGGCGGATGCGCGGGCGCAGTTGCGCCGGGTCGTAGCCGAGCTGCGCGGCGACCGCGACGATGCGCTCGCGAGTGGCTTCGGACAGGCCGGGCTGGTTCTTCAGCGCGCGCGAGACGGTGCCGATCGATACGTTTGCCGCCTGGGCGACATCGCGGATGGTGGTACCCATGCTGGTCGAGCCTGAGTGTTTAGGGTGTTGCGGATTGTATAGTAAAAAATTTCGAGGAAAACCGGCGATGCAGGCGAGGGAGCGTCGGGAAATACCCGTAATTTCGGGGTAATTCCTGATTTATGCGGGTCGGCTTGTTTATTTTGTTCGCTAAACAGATTGAGATGAGCTGAACGCGCTCGTGGGCGCGTCGGCGTCGCGCAAGGCGGGCGAGTGGAAGGGGTAAGGCATGGAGCGCCCGTCCGCGCAGGGCGGCGAGCGGGCCGCGAGAAGACGCGGCGCCAACGCTCTGGACGCGTAACGGCGGCGTGTTTAGTCGTTCGCGCGAGGCGCGGCGCCGGCGCCGTCCGGCACGTCGGGCGCGTTCGATTGTTCTCCGTGGGCGCGCAGCCAGGCGCGGCCCTCGTCGACGTCGATCAGGTACAGGTGCCCCGGCTGCTGCTTGGCGCGCCGCTTGGCAAGCGCCGCCACCGAGGCGATCTCGTCGCTGCGGTAGCGGCGCGTGCCCGGCACGCGCACGCAGCCGATCGCCATCGTCACGAAGCCGAAGAAGGCCGGGTTGCCGCGCCGGTCCTCGCCGCGGATGCCGCCCGCGAGCCGGTCCGCATGCGCGTAGAAGCGCTGCGCGCCCTCGTCGAAGCGATCGATCGCGCGTTGCGCGCGCGAGCGCCAGTCGTCGCTCTGGAACAGCACCAGGAAATCGTCGCCGCCCACGTGGCCGAGGAAGTCGCGCATCGGGTCGCAGACGTCGGCCAGCACCGCGGCGGCGAACTTCAGCACCTCGTCGCCCTGCCAGTAGCCGTATTGGTCGTTGAAGGGCTTGAACTGGTTCAGGTCGACGTAGCAGGCGTGGAAGGCCGCGTCGTTGCCGACCAGGCGCGCGATGTGCGAGCTGATCGGGATGTTGCCGGGCAGGAAGGTCAGCGGGTTGGCGTAGCGGGCCGCCTCCACGCGCACCTCGGTGACCGCGCGCACCAGGCTCTCGCCGGTGCCCAGCCCGGCGTAGCGGCCATGGTCGGTGATGATGAAGCCTTCGGTGAGATAGCGCTGGTCGTGGTTCGCCAGCAGCGCGGTGAGCTGCTCGACGGTGGTGGCGTTGTCGACGATCAGCGGCGTGTCGTTGGCCAGTTGCAGGCAGGCGCGCTTGCCGAACACCTCGCGGTGATAGGGCAGGGCATAACGATCCATGAAGCTGCGCCGGTTGATCAGCGCGATCGGCCGCTCGCCCTCGACCACCGCCACTGCGTGCAGGTCGGGCCGCCGCTGGAACAGCTCGAGCACCTGGTTGTTGGTGGCGTGGCTGGGCAGCGCGGGCGCCGGCACCCGCATCTTGTCGGTCACCGTCGCATTGGGGCGGGTGATGGTGGCGGTGCGCGTCACGCCGGGAAACACCGCGATATGCGGCGCGCGCAGCGCGTCGTGGGCCGGCGCGGCGGTGCGCGGGGCCGGCACCGTCGCCGGGCGGCCGAGGAAGAAACCCTGGCCGCAGTCGATGCCGAGGTCGCGCACCACGATCAGGTCGGCCGCGCATTCGATGCCCTCGGCGATCAGCCGGCCGCCGGTGGCCAGCGCGAAATGCTGCATCGCCTTGACCGCCTCGAACTTGCGCGGGTCGCTGGCGATGCCGTCGATGAAGAAGCGGTCGATCTTGACGATGTCGGGGCGCAGTCGCACCCAGGCGCTCATGCTGGCATTGGCGGTGCCGTAGTCGTCGAGCGCGAAGGCGATGCCCGAGCCGCGCAGCTCGGCCAGCGCCGCGGGCAGGCCGGGCAGGTCGCTGGCCGGATGCTGCTCGGTCAGCTCGATCACGATGCGGCTGGCCGGCAGCGCCGCGAGCACGCGCTCGCGCTGCCGTGCCAGTTGCACGATGGCGTGCGCGCTGAAGTTCACGAATAGCTGGCCGTCGGCGCCCGAGGCGGCGAAGGCCTTCACGCAGGTGGCGGCGGCGGCCAGTTCCAGGTCGAGCGAGCAGCCTTCGCGGGCGGCCTGCGCGAACAGCGGGCCCGGCATCTCGACGGCCGAGCCGGCCGGGCCGCGCACCAGCCCCTCGTACCCGATGATCGCGCCGCCCGCGATCGCCACGATCGGCTGGAATTGCGCGCTCAGCGCGCCGGCGGCGAGCAGATCGGCGACGCGCACGAGCGCTGCTGCGGCGACGGGAACGGGCGGAGACATGTAGTGCGAGCGGACGACGGAACGGCCAATGTAACCATCGGCCGCCGCGTCACGGCAGTGAATTTTTTGTGACGGTCACGAAGCGCCGGGCTGCCGGCCGCCGGCTTCAATGCGATCGGCGCGCGGGCATCAAATTCTTCATAGTCATTTTATTTTTAGTCATATTTTGACTATGAAGAATAGTGAATCGTAGGAGGATTGCGGGCCGCTTGGCGCGGCCCGCCGCGTCAGCGCTTGCCGGCGTTCAGGGCGGGCTTGCCCTGCGCGTCGCGGGCGTCGTCCAGGCTGAGATCGCGGGCGCCCCAGCGCTGCGCGAGCGCGGCGCAGACCATCAGCTGGATCTGGTGGAACAGCATCAGCGGCAGCACGATCGCGCCCACCGCGTGCGCGGCGAAGATCACCTTGGCCATCGGGATGCCGGAGGCGAGGCTCTTCTTCGAGCCGCAGAAGATGATGGTGATGCAGTCCGCGCGATTGAAGCCGAGCCGCTTGCCGACCAGGGCCGTCACGCCCAGCGCCAGCGCCAGCAGCACCACGCAGACCACCAGCAGGCCGCCCAGCGCGAGCGGCGGGATCTGGTGCCAGAGGCCCTGGTTGACCGCCTCGCTGAAGGCCACATAGACCACCAGCAGGATCGAGCCCTGGTCGACGAACTTCAGCACGCCGCGGTTGCGCTCGATCCACTTGCCGATCAGCGGGCGCAGCAACTGGCCGGCCAGGAAGGGCACCAGCAGCTGCATCACGATGCTGCCCACCGTGCTCCAGCCCGAGGCGCCGGAGCTGGCGCTCGCGCTCAGCATCACGCCCACCAGGGCCGGCGTGATGAAGATGCCCAGCAGGCTCGAGGCCGAGGCCGCGCAGACCGCGGCCGGCACGTTGCCCTTGGCGATCGAGGTGAAGGCGATCGAGGACTGCACGGTGGAGGGCAGGGTGCAGAGGAACAGCACGCCGGTGTAGAGCGCCGGCGTGACCAGCGGCGTGAGCAGCGGCTTGAGCGCCAGGCCCAGCAGCGGGAACAGCGCGAAGGTGCTCAGCAGCACCACGATGTGCAGGCGCCAGTGGGTGGCGCCGGCGATCACGGCCTCGCGCGAGAGTTTCGCGCCGTGCAGGAAGAACAGCAGGCCGATCGCGATATCGGTGGCCCAGTTGGCGCCCACGGCGAACTCGCCGCGCGCGGGCAGCAGGCTGGCCAGCACCACGGTGCCGACCAGGGCCAGCGTGAAATTGTCGGGAAGGAAACGAGGTCGGGCCATCGGAATCTCGGGCTTGCGGGTCGGGAGGCGGGAAGGCGGCGACGGCGGAACACGGCCGGCCGCCGCGAGTCAGCGCGTATTGTCCAGTCAAGCCCATTCAAGAGGCAAATTCATTTCACGCATCGATTGATGAAAGCTTTGTATGGAACGTCAGCCTGGGCGATGTGCCTTTCTCGCTACGTCCCCGTTTTTCAGCACAAAATCAGCGACGAAAAACCATCGCTAAACATCGCCGAAAGCGGCTTCAAATTCGTTTAAAAACTTACGGAAAATCCTGAAAAACCCTGGAGTAACACGGTGTTACATCGGTGCCGACGGTCTAACACTTTTCGGCTCGACATCAAATGGCCGCGCCCATAAATTACTGCTGAAAGCTCGCGTCCCGAATCGGGGTCGACAAGGCGACCCCCGGGCGATCGGCGAGCGGCAAACCGGGTGATCAAAGTGGAACGGGCAAAACGGACAATCGGACGATGCATGGTGGGCGCGGCTGCTGCGCTGCTGGCCTCGCTCGCGTTCGCCCATCCGCCGCACGGCGGCGGCTTCGGCGGCCGTCCCGGCCCCGGTTCCGGCTGGCACGGCGAGGCGCGCGCGGCGCAGCCGCGCTTCGGCGGCGTCAATCACGGCATGAACGGCGGCGGCCCGCGCTGGGGCTTGCGGCCGATGTCGACGCCGACCTATGGCACGCCTTACAGCGGCCATCCGCAATATGCCGGCACGCCGCAATACGGCGGCGGGCAATACGGCCGTTATCCCGGCAACAGCCCGTATCGCTCGATCAGCGCGAACTCGGGCGGCATGCAACGCCCGGGCCAGTCGGACGGCGCGGTGCGCAGCGGCTCGATCCGCGCCGACGTGGCGCGCTACAACGAGGAACGCGGCGGTGGCCGCCCGCAACCGCAGCCGCGCATGCAGGACAACGGCGGCGGGCGCAGTACCTTCTTCTCCTCGTTCTACCGCAACAACTGATTCCCTTTCGCTGCTTCGGCGCCGCCGGCTTCACCGCCCGCGGCGCTGTTCGTCCATCCAGCGCATGAGCGACGCGTGCGCCTCGCGACATCACCCGTTCCAGGTATCCCGCAACGCTTCCCCTCGCGCCCTGTGACGCGGATTCGCCACAGTCCCCGCCTTTTTATCCCGGCCCGCTTTTATCGCCACGACGCTTGCGCTATCTTTCGCGCCTCGCCGGCGTGCCGGCTCGCTCGGGGGGGCGGGCCGGCGCCAGTACCGGCGCCGTGCCCGGCGCGCGGCGGCAAGCCATGCCGCGCGCCGGCCGGGCCCAGGGCCCGCGGCTCGCGAATCACGGCGCCGCTATACCGAACATAAGTGCTCCCAATTTTGACCAGCTTATCGGTCCATGAAGATGGCCGAGCCCCATTCGTGCGCGCGCAGCCCGAACAACCAAAAGCGCGTCGATTCCCAACGAATTGATTCGGAGATCTCATGAAGTCTTTTGCTCGCCGGGCCAGCACCGGTGCTTTCGCCTGCGCCGCGTTCGCGGTCTGCGCCGTCGCCACGACGCCCGTTCACGCGCAATCGAGCCTGCAGCTCTACGGCCAGGTCGACGCCTGGATCGGCGCGCAGAAATTCCCCGGCAACCAGACCGCGGTGGGCGTGCAGGGCGGCGGCATGTCGACCTCGTACTGGGGCTTGCGCGGCACCGAGGACCTGGGCGGCGGCTACCGCGCGCTGTTCACGGTCGAGGACTTCTTCCGTCCGCAAAGCGGCAAGTTCGGCCGCTTCGACGGCGACACCTTCTTCGCGCGCAATTCCTACGTCGGGCTCGAGACGCCCTACGGCACCGTGCTGGCGGGGCGCCTGACCACGCACCTGTTCATCTCGACGATCCTGTTCAATCCGCTGATCGACTCGTATGAATTCTCGCCGATGGTCTATCACGTGTTCCTCGGCCTGGGCACCTTCCCGACCTACACGACGGACCAGGGCGTGGTGGGCGATTCGGGCTGGAACAACGCGGTGTCGTATACCACGCCCGATTTCAACGGCTTCAGCGCCAGCGCGATGTACGCGCTCGGCAACCAGTCGGGCGGCAACGGCGCGAAGAAGTGGAGCGGCCAGATGCAGTATTTCCACGGCCCGCTGGCCGCCACCGCCGTCTATCAATACGTGAACTTCAACAACGATCCGGGCGATCTCGGCAGCCTGGTGGCCGGCATGAAGAGCCAGGGCGTGGCGCAGTTCGGCATCAGCTACGACCTGCGCTTCCTGAAGCTCTACGGCCAGTACATGTACACGAGGAACGACGCGCAAAGCGGCAGCTGGCACATCAACACCGCCCAGGGCGGCATGTCGGTGCCGCTCGGCGCGGGCAGCGCGATGGCCTCCTACGCCTATTCGCGCGATGCCGGCGGCCTCGACCAGACGCATCAGACCTGGGCGCTCGGCTACGACTATCCGCTGTCCAAGCGCACCGATCTCTACGTCGCCTACATGTACGATCACCTGTCGAACCAATCGAGCGGCTACACGGCAGGCGGCGGCATGCGCGTGAAGTTCTGATCGCATGTCATATGAGCGTACGCAACAGGCATCTTGAAATGCATGTTGTTTACCGGCTGATCCGCGCCGAATATCGGTGAAAAACCGACGTTTTGCCTTTGTTGACGTTTTGGTTTCACAGCCTTTGTTACAGTTCTTTGCAATTGTGCAATCGACTGATCAACTGAAACTGAAACGCGAGCGTTTGGCATGGATACCCTCGTCAGCATGAATGTGTTCCGCTATGTCGTCGAAGTCGGCAGCTTCGTCGGCGCGGCGGAGCGCATGCAGATGTCCGCGGCGATGGCGAGCAAGCATGTGATGCACCTCGAGCAGACGCTCGGCGCGCGGCTGCTGCATCGGACCACGCGTCGGGTCGCGCCCACCGAGGCGGGACGCGAATACTACGAGCGCCTGGTGCAGGCGCTGACCGAACTCGACGAGGCGGGCCAGGCCGTCGGCGCGGCCAGCATCGTGCCGCAGGGCCGCTTGCGGGTCACCTCGCTGTCGGCCTTCGGGCTGCGGCACGTGATGAACGCCGTCACCGACTACGCGGCGCGCTACGCCGACGTGACCGTCGAGATCACGCTGTCGGATCGCGTGGTCGAGCTGATCGACGAGGGTTACGACGTGGCGGTGCGCGCCGCGCCGTTCGGGCTGAAGTCCTCCTCGCTGGTGGCGCGCCAGATCGCGACCGCGCATATCCTGCTGGTCGCCTCGCCCGCCTATCTCGAGGAACACGGCACACCGGCCACGCTGGCCGATCTCGAGCAGCACAACTACCTGCGCCGCGACGCGGGCTCGAGCTCGATCGACGCGCAGGCCTTCGATTCGCGCGTGACGCTGTCGGGCAACCTGATCGTCAACCATCTGGAGGCGCTGCGGGTGGCCGTGCTGAGCGGCAGCGGCATCGCCATGCTCGGCACCGAGGTGGTGGGCGACGACATCGAGGCCGGCCGCCTGGTGCCGCTGCTGCTCGACCTGATGCCGCCGCGCGAGCTGCCGATCTATGCCGTCTACGCGAGCCGCCGCCACGTCTCGGCCAAGGTGCGCTCGTTCGTCGACTTCCTCGCCGACCGCTTCTCGGGCCAGGCGCTGTGCCCCTCGATCGACGCCTGGGTGAAGGAGGCGGCCGCGCCGAAGGTGAAGCGCCTCGCGATGCGCTGAAGCGCGTTTGAGTTCGACCATGAAAAACGCCGACCTCGCGTCGGCGTTTTCGTTGGGTGCCTGCGGGTGCCGCCGCGCGATGCGGCGCGCCCGCGATGCTCGCACGCTCAGGCGCGGATCCCGAGCCGCGCGCGCGCCTCGTCGTATTCGCGCGTGAGGCGCGCCACCAGCTCGGCCACGCTCGGCACGTCGTCCATCAGGCCCACGCCCTGGCCCGCGCCCCAGATGTCCTTCCAGGCCTTGGCCTTGTCGGAGCCGAAGTTCATCTTCGACTTGTCGGCCTCGGGCAGCGCGTCCGGGTCGAGCCCCGCGTTGACGATGCTCTCGCGGATGTAGTTGCCGTGCACGCCGGTAAACAGGTTGGTGTAGATGATGTCGGCCGATTTCGCGTCGACGATCGCCTGCTTGTAGCTCTCCACCGCGTGCGCCTCGCGGGTCGCGATGAAGCGCGTGCCCATGTAGGCCAGGTCGGCGCCCATCGCCTGCGCGGCCAGGATCGAGCCGCCGTTGGCGATCGAGCCCGACAGCACGATCGGGCCGTCGAAACGCTTGCGCACCTCGCCCACCAGCGCGAACGGCGAGGTGGTGCCGGCATGGCCGCCGGCGCCGGCCGCCACCAGGATCAGGCCGTCCACGCCGGCCTCCAGGGCCTTCTCGGCATGGCGCAGGTTGATCACGTCGTGCAGCACGATGCCGCCGTAGCTGTGCACCGCCTGCACGATCTCGGGCGCCGGCGCGCGCAGGCTGGTGATGAAGATCGGCACCTTGTGCTCGACGCACACGCGCACGTCGTGCTCGAGCCGCACGTTCGACTGGTGGACGATCTGGTTCACCGCGATCGGGCCGATCACCGCCTCCGGATGCCGTTCGCGATGCGCGGCAAGCTCGTCCTCGATCTGCGTGAGCCAGCTGTCGAGCAGCTCGGCCGGGCGCGCGTTGAGCGCCGGGAACGAGCCGACGATGCCCGCCTTGCACTGCGCGAGCACCAGCTCGGGGTAACTGACGATGAACATCGGCGAGGCGATGACGGGCAGCGACAGGCGCTGAAGGACGGCGGGCAAGGCCATGGCGAAGTCTCCTGGATCTGTCTGGGCCCACGCGAGGCGCGGGCGGCCACATGAGTGTAGCGAGGCGGCGCGCCGCGCGCGTCGCGGACCGGCCGGGACGGCGCGGGCCGGTCGTCGCATATTAATACGAACGGTCGTGCGATTGTAGAACCACGAGCCGAACGTTCGTATCGAATGAATCCTCGCTTCTAGGGTTTGCGCCCCGTCACCGCTTGGCGGCGCGGGGCCGGCTCCTACAATGGCGGCTACAACTATTCCACCAGTGAGACATCGCCATGTCGCTAGACGAGTTCGTGCCGTTCTCCGTGACGACAGCGCAGGACGTCGAGATCGTCGGCGTCAAGGGAGGCGCGGGACCGCCGCTGCTGCTGCTGCACGGCCATCCCCAGACCCACCGCATCTGGCATCGCGTGGCAGGCGCCTTGGCGCGGCACTTCAGCGTGATCGCCACCGACCTGCGCGGCTACGGCGCCTCGGCCAAGCCGCCGGGCGAACCCGATCACGCCAATTATTCGAAACGCGCGATGGCCGCCGACCAGCTGGCCGTGATGCGCCACTTCGGCCACGAGCGCTTCTGCGTCTGCGCGCACGATCGCGGCGCGCGCGTCGCGCATCGGCTGGCGCTCGATCACGGCGACGCGGTCGAGCGCATGATGCTGCTCGACATCGCCCCCACCCTGGCGATGTACGAGAAGACCGACCGCGCCTTCGCCACTGCCTACTTCCACTGGTTCTTCCTGATCCAGCCGGCGCCGCTGCCCGAGACGCTGATCGGCGCGAATCCCGACGTCTATGTCGAGCGCGTGATGGGCGGCCGCTCGGCGGGCCTCGCGCCGTTCGCGCCCGAGGCGCTCGAGGCCTATCGCCATGCGTTGCGCCAGCCCGGCGCGGTGCACGCGATGTGCGAGGACTACCGCGCCTCGGCCACCATCGATCTCGAGCATGACCGCGCCGATCTCGAGCGCGGCACCAAGCTGGCCTGCCCGCTGCGCGTGCTGTGGGGCGCCGAGGGCGTGGTGGCGCGCTGCTTCGATCCGCTGGAGGAATGGCGGGCGGTGGCGCGCGACGTCAGCGGGCGTTCGCTCGACTGCGGGCACTACATTCCGGAGGAGGCGCCCGAGGCGCTGCTCGACGAGATCCTGTCGTTCTTCGAGGCGGGGGAGATGGCGGCCTGAGGCGGCTCGCGAGATGTCGTTTTCGTGACGCGCCGGCCGTTTCGAAAAGCCGGGCGGGCGATGGGCAAACGGGGTTTCCCGCGCGGATTTCGATCTGTAGGGAAACTCCCGATGCGATGCAAAATGCGCGCTCGTATGATGCGCTTAACGTTGATCACGTCAACGGGATTCCACTCTGAGCGCCGTTCAACACTCTTGGTTGAACGGCTTTTTTTTGTTCGCGATTCCGTTGGTGATTTTGTCCGCGATGCGCGGCGGCGCGGGGCATCCCCGCGCGCCGCGCATCGCCGGCGTCGTGTCCTCACGCACGCGCCTGCGGCACCAGCAGGTCGCCCATCCCGACCCGATGCAGCATCTCGTTGCGCAGCCGGTCGATCACCGCGAAGCCGACGTTCGCGCCGTCCTCGGTCGGGTCGATATGCACGCGGAACGGGCGCTTGCCGAAGGGCAGGTCGACCACCTCGGCCATCGCGCGGGCGACCAGGCCCGCGTCGGCGTCGGCCGGCACGATCGCGGCGAAGGCCTGCTGGATCTTCTCGCCGTAGCCGGCATAGGGGCCGGCCTCGTATTCGGCCTCGACCGCCTTGTCGGCCGGCACCCCCGAATGCGCGAAGTGGTTGGTGCCGGCGGTGAAGGCGCCCGGCACGATGATCGAGGTCTCGATGCCCCAGCGGCTCAGCTCGCGCGCATAGAGCACCGCCACCGTGTCCATCGCGGCCTTGGCGGCGAAGTAGGGCGACAGGTAGGGCGGCGTGCCGCCCGTCACGCTGCTGCTCGACACCCACATCACCAGGCCCTCGCGCTGGCGGCGCAGATGCGGCAGCACCGCCCGGTTCACGCGCTGCGTGCTCAGCACGTTGACGTCGTAGAGATGCGCGTACTGCTCCGGCGTGAAGGCCTCGGCGGGGCCGAAGGCCATGTGGCCGGCGTTGTGCACGATCACGTCGATGCGGCCCGTCTCGGCGATCACCTGCTCGACGGCGCGATCCACCGATTCCTGCGACTGCACGTCGAGCTCGACGCTGCGCAGGTCGACGCCGTGCTGCTTTGCGTGCTCGGCGAGGCTGGCCACCTGCGGCGCGTTGCGCCCGGCGATGTCGCGCATCGAGGCATAGACGGTGTGGCCCGAGGCGGCCATCGCCTCGGCGGCGAGGCGCCCGAAACCGCTCGAGGCGCCGGTGATGAGGATGGTCTTGTTCATGATGATGTCCTGTTCGTGTGAGAGGCTTGGTCGTCGATGGAAGGCGCGGGGGCTCAGATGATCCCGCCGTTGACGCGGATGGTCTGGCCGTTGATCCAGGCGCCGTCCTGGCCGGTCAGCATGGCCACCGCGTTGGCGATGTCCTCCGGCGTGCCCAGGCGTTCGAGGGGAGCCGCCGCGGCGATCCGGTCGACCAGTTCCTGCGGCTTGCCGTCGAGGAACAACTGGGTGGCGGTCGGCCCCGGCGCGACGGTGTTGACGGTGATGTTGCGCCCGCGCAGCTCCTTGACCAGCACGTGGGTCATCGCCTCGACGCCGGCCTTGCTGGCCGCGTAGACGCCGTAGTTCGGCTGGTACAGGCCGACCACGCTCGACGACAGGTTGACGATCCGCCCGCCGTCGCGCAGCCGGCGCGCGGCCTCGCGCAGCGTGTTGAAGGCGCCCTTGAGGTTGATCGCGATGGTCTGGTCGAACAGCGCGTCGTCGGAGTCGGCGAAGCTGGCGAGCTTCATGATCCCGGCGTTGTTGACCACGATGTCGACGCCGCCGAAGGCGGTCTCGGCGGCCTGGAACATCTGCGCGACGGCCGCCGCGTTGCTGACGTCGGCCTGCGCGGTGACGGCGTGGCCGCCGGCCTGGGTGATCTTCTGCACCAGCGCCTCGGCGGCCGAGACGTTGCCCTGGTAGTTGACGAGCACGGTAACGCCATCGCGGGCGAGGCGTTCGGCGATGGCCGCGCCGATGCCGCGCGAGGCGCCCGTCACGATGGCCACTTTGCGGTTCGATTCACTCATGATCCTTCTCCTGGTTGGGTTTGCGCCGTGTTTGGCGTTGAGTGAATGATGGACGTCGGCGCCGCGTTGATCATCCGGTTAGAATCGCTCGCACCATTCCATCAACACGAACAATCGATCGGCGCGAGCGGCCCGATCGAACCGGACAAGCGGGGACAGATTTGGACAGCATCGATGCCATGCGGCTCTTCGTGCGGATCGTCGAGCGGCGCAGCTTCACGGCCGCCGCCAACGACACCGACATCCCGCGTTCGACGGCGACCCAGGTGATCCGCCAGATGGAGGACCGGCTCGGCGTGCGGCTGCTGCAACGGACCACGCGCACCGTCACGCCCACGCTGGACGGCGAAGCCTATTACCGCAGCTGCATGTCGATCCTCGACGACCTGCACGAGGCCGAGGCCGCGCTCGGCGGCAAGCAGCCCCGCGGCATGCTGAGGGTCGACGTGCAGGGCACGCTGGCGCGCCACTTCCTGCTGCCGGCGCTGCCGGAATTCTTCAGGCGTTTCCCCGAGCTGCAGATCACGATGAGCGAGAGCGACCGCTTCATCAACCTGGTCGAGGAGGGCGTGGATTGCGTGCTGCGCTACGGCGTCGTGCAGGACACCGAACTGGTGGCGCGCAAGGTCGCCACGCTGGAGCGGTTGACGGTGGCCGCGCCGGCTTACCTGGAGGCGCATGGGCGGCCCGACAGCATCGAGGCGCTGGAGACCGGCACGCATCGGATGGTGGGGATCCGCACCTTGTCGACCGGGCGCATCACGCCGCTGGAGTTCGTCAGCGAGGGCGATCTGCGGCACGTGGTGCTGCCCGACACGCTGTCGGTGACGGGCCCCGAGAGCTATCGCGACAGCACCCTGCTCGGGCTCGGCATCTCGCAGATGCCGCGCTTCCATATCGAGGCCGATCTCGCCAGCGGCCGCCTCGTCACCCTGCTGGAGAGCACGCCGCCGCCGTCGATGCCGGTCTGGCTGCTCTATCCGCATCGGCGGCAGTTGTCGCCGCGCGTGCGTGCCTTCCTCGACTGGGCTGCGAACGAATTCACGCGCCGCCAGCGCGATGCGGCGGCGCTCGACGACGATCCGGGGATGTGAAGGGGAAGCGGGGCGCCGTGTGACGGGCGCCCCCGCGAACCCGGGCGGGTTCGCTTGAAATCCAGGTGGGATTCAGGCGCGGTTCGAACGCGATGCCAGCCGGCGAACCCAGGCGGCGTTCAGCCCTGCCCGTCGGCCGGCGGCGTCTCGAATCCGCTCGCCGCGATGCGCGCCAGGATCGCGCGCCTGCCGCCATCGTCCAGGTCGCGCCAGGCGGCGATCTCTTCCAGCGTGCGCCCGCAGCCCGCGCACCAGCCGGTGGCGGACTCGATTCGGCAGATCGCGGTGCAGGGCGAGGCGACGCCGGCCGCCGCCGTGCCCGTCGCCCCGGCAGGCAGGCTCACGCCGCGCCGCGTTGCGCGACGTCGACCACTGGCGCGCGCGTGAGCGACACCAGTTCCTCCGGCGACAGCTCGAACACCGCATGCGGATGGCCGGCCGCGGCCCACAGGCTGTCGAAGGCCAGCAGGTCCTTGTCGATCAGCGTGACCGGCTCGACCAGGTGGCCGATCGGGCAGACGCCGCCGATCGCGTAGCCGGTGTGGTCGCGCACGAACTTGGCGTCGGCGCGGCCGATCTCGCCCACGTGGGCGGTCACCTTGCGCTCGTCGACGCGGTTCGCGCCGCTGGCGATCACCAGCACCGGCGCGCCGTCGCTGGCGCGGCGAAACAGGATCGACTTGGCGATCTGCGCGACTTGGCAGCCCAGGCCGGCGGCGGCTTCGGCCGAGGTGCGGCCGGTTTCGTCGAGGATCACCACGCCGTGTTCGTGGCCGCGCTCGCGCAGCAGCAGCGCGACGCGGCGCGCGGAATCGGGAAGCTGGTCGATCGGAGTCGGGGTAGGCATGTCGGTTCGGCGTGAATGGATGGGATGGCCGGCGCTCAGGCGCAGGCCGCTTGCGCGTCGCGACGCTTGACGAGCAGGGCGCGGCCCGCGCGCGAGGCGTTCTCGCGGCCGATCGCGCGCGAGATGAAATCGCCCGCCTCGACCACCTCGCCCAGGTCGATGCCGGTCTCGATGCCGAGCCCCTGCATCAGGTACAGCACGTCCTCGGTGGCGACGTTGCCGGTCGCGCCCTTGGCATAGGGGCAGCCGCCGAGCCCCGCCACCGAGGCGTGGAAGATCTCGATGCCTTCGAGCAGGGCCGCGTGGATGTTGGCCAGCGCCTGCCCGTAGGTGTCGTGGAAGTGGCCCGACAGGCGCTCGCGCGGGAACACCCGCGCCACCTCGGCCATCAGCGCGCGCGTCTGCGCGGCGGTGCCCACGCCGATGGTGTCGGCGATATCGATCTCGTCGCAGCCGAGCGCGGCGAAGCGCTCCACCACGTCGATCACCGCCGCCACCGGCACCTCGCCCTGGTAGGGGCAGCCCAGCGAGCAGGAGACGCTGCCGCGCAGCCGCACGCCGGCATCCTTGGCGGCGCGCGCCACCGGCTCGAAGCGCGCGATGCTCTCGGCGATGCTGCAGTTGATGTTCTTCTGCGAGAAGGCCTCGCTGGCCGCGCCGAAGATCACCACCTCGTCGGCGCGCGCGGCCAGCGCGTTCTCCAGGCCCTTCAGGTTGGGCGTGAGCACCGAGTAGATCGTGCCGGGGCGGCGCGCGATGCCGGCCATCAGCTCGGCGCCGTCGGCCATCTGCGGCACCCATTTCGGCGAGACGAAGGACGCCGCCTCGACGTTGCGGAAGCCGGCCTTCGAGAGCTGGTCGACCAGGGCGATCTTGGTCTCGGTCGGCACGAAGCTCTTTTCGTTCTGCAGGCCGTCGCGCGGTCCGACCTCGACGATCTTCACGGCTGCGGGGTAGGTCATGGCTGTCTCCATCGTTCATCGGCGCGCGGGTAGGCGCCTTGTTGCGGGGTGGTGGCGGTGGCGCACCAGGGATCGTGATGCGGGGCGCTCGGCGGGCCCTCAGTAGCCGCGCGCCAGGTCGACGATGCCGCCGACCGGCTCGCCGCGCTCGAAGGCGCGGATCTTCGCGGCGATCTGCGCGAGCGCGCTGTCGCGTTCGGTATCGGCCGAGATGTGCGGCGTGATGCTGATGCGCGGATGGCTCCAGAACGGATGGCCGGCCGGCAGCGGTTCCTCGCGCAGCACGTCGAGCAGGGCCGCCTCGATGCGGCCGGCGGCGAGCGCCTCCAGCAGGTCGGCCTCGACCAGGTGCGCGCCGCGCGCCACGTTGATCAGGTAGGCATGCGGGGCGAGGCGCCGGAAGGTCTCGGCGTTGAGCACGCCCTCGGTATCGGGCGTGCTCGGCAGCAGGTTGACCAGCAGCTTGAGGCCGTCGGCGAAGGCCTCGAAGCCGGCATCGCCGGCGCGCGGCGTGCCGTGGAAGCAGGCGATGCCCTCGATCGACTTCGCGCTTCGGCTGAAGCCGCGCACGCTCAGGCCCAGCCCCGCCAGCGCGCGCGCCACCGGGGTGCCGAGCGCGCCGAGCCCGAGCACGCCGACCGTGAAGTCCCGCCGCGCATGCGCGTCGAGCCGCTGCCAGCGATGCTCGCGCTGCAGCGCGGCGTAGTCGTCGAAGCGGCGCAGGTAGCGCAGCGCGCCATAGGCGATGTACTCGATCATCTGCTGCGCCATGCCGCTGTCCTCGAGCCGCACCAGCGGCACGCCGGCCGGCAGCGTGCCGGGGCGCTCGCGCTCCAGGGCCAGCAGCGCGTCGACGCCGGCGCCGAGGTTGAACACCGCCTTCAGGCCCTCGCGCGGCGCCAGCATCTCGGCGGGCGGGCGCCACACCAGCGCGTAGTCGGCGCGCGCCGTGTCGCCGGGCTGCCAGGCGCGCAGCGTCGCCTCGGGCAGCCGCGCGCGCAGCTCGCGCCGCCATTCGTCGAAATCGCCGTTGATGTAGTGGAACAGGATCTGCATGATCGTCGTCGGGCTTGCGTGGCGCGCCGGTGCGGCGGGCGCGCGAAACGGTAAGGGGCTGCTGCCTGGCTGGCGCCGGGATCGTCCCGGTCTTGTGTCGCGTGTCGCGCGCCTGCGTGGCGGGGAATCGATACCGGATTCGATATCGGCATCGATACCGGAATCCGGCCCCGTCGCGCGGAAACGGCCATTCTACGGCGTCGTGCGATCTGGCGCCGCAGCGTCGAAATTGCTAAGCAGGAAAAATTGGTTCGCCGGGCCCGGCACGCGGCCGACAATCGACACCGGTTCGACCGCTAGCGAGGGAGATGCGATGTCCAACTGCAGCAAATCGGCGTGGCCGCCGCGGGTCGTGACCGTGCCCGGCCTGCATGGCAGCGAGGGCGCCCACTGGCAGTCCTGGCTGGAGCGCCAATTCGCGCGCACGCTGCGCGTCGAGCAGGACGACTGGGAGGCGCCGCAACTGGCGCGCTGGGCCAATGCGGTGCGCGATACGCTGGCGCGCGAACGCGGGCCCTTCGTGCTGGCCGCGCACAGCTTCGGCTGCCTGGCCGCGGCCCACGCGCTGCTGCGCGGCGACCTGGCCGCCGAGGTGGCCGGCGTGCTGTTCGTGGCGCCGGCCAGCCCGGCCAAGTTCGCCTTCGCCGGCAGCTTCGAGGCGCGGCGCCTGCCGGTGCCCTCGATCCTGATCGGCAGCGAGACCGATCCCTGGATGGCGCTGGCCGAAGCGCGCGAGCTGGCGCGCCACCTGGGCAGCGCCTTCGTCAATCTCGGCGACGCGGGTCACATCAATACCGCGGCGGGCTTCGGGCCCTGGCCGCGCGCCAAGTACTTCATCGACACGCTGGTCCATTGCGCGGCGCCGCAGCGCTTTCGCGAGGACGAGGAAGGCGGGCGGCTCGAGCGTCGCGCGCCGAGCCTGCCGCAGCGCGCGCCGGCCTTCGCGATCTGAGAGGCGCTCGCGCCGCCCGTCACACGTCGATTCCGCCGATTCCCGAAGCGCCTCGCGCGCTTCAGCCGCGCGAGCGCGTATTGCCCGCGCCCGAATCGGGCAGGCGGCTGGGCGGGATGTTCGAGGGCGGGCCGGCGTCGCCGTTTGCATCGCCGTTCGGCGCGCCGCCGGGCGGCACCGCCGAGCCGGGATTGCCGGGGCCGCCGGGCGGCGGTTCGGCCTCCGAGGCGCCTTGC
>NZ_VWWK01000132.1:0-21242 GCF_011753035.1 Burkholderia sp. Ax-1720
CCGCTAGGCGCCGCCTCGCACGCGGCGCTGGCCGCCGCGCTGCGCTCCGAGGCGATCGTGTTCGAGGCCACGCCCTGCGCCACCGACAACGGCACGCCCTGGCTGGTGGTGCGCCTGGCCACCGCGGCCGACTGCCTGGCGCTGGCGCCGGATCCGGACGCGCTGCGCACACTCGCCGATGCGGTCGGCGCGCTCGGCGTGGCGGCCTATGCGCCGCATCCGGCGGGCGGCCCGGCCGACTTCGAGGTGCGCTGCCTGATCACCGCCGAAGCCTCGGGTATCGTCGAGGATCCCGTCACCGGCAGCGCCAATGCCGCGATCGCCGGGCTGCTCGCGCACCAGGGCCTGCATTCCGGCCCTACCTACACGGCTCGCCAGGGCACCGCGCTGGGCCGCGACGGCCGGGTGTCGGTCGAATACGACGCCACCGGGAAAATCTGGATTGGCGGCGACGCCATCACTGTGATCGACGGCAGCTTCCTGCTGCCGTGAACCACGCCGGGCGGCCTTCCCGCGCCGCCCGCCCCGGCTTTCCATCGGCTTTCCGGGCGTTTTCGCCGCGTTTTCGGCGTTCGAGCCGCCGTCAGGCCGCCGTCGAGCGTTGCACGCCGCGTCTCGGTTTTTGCCCTCGCTATCTAATTCCTTTTCCAACCAGTAATATCGGGACCTATCGGCCGTTTTTGCTGCATGCCGAGTGATTCGTGGTCCTAGCGGTTGGGCGCCGGCCGCGGCGCCAGACCACGGTCATCGATACTGCCCGCGCCGGGGCCGGCCGCGGGTTCAACCGGGAGATCGGCCGTCCGTCACGCCTGCGTGGCGGCGGCGAGCCGTCGAAGGAGTCGGATACCAAACACAAGCCGCGAAGGGCGGGAGCGACACCACCACGCATGGCCCGGGCATGTCCCGCGCCACGGCGCAAGCGGCCAGGGCCGCACGCTCCCGTCGCCGGCAGGCGCGCTGTCCGCGGCGCGCCGCTGCCGGAGCCCGGGCCATCGCGCCGCGGGCCGTCGTCGCCCTCGTTGCCCTCGTGATCCGAACACGCATCCATGTCGATCATCCCCCCTGCCCTCCGATGAATTCGCTTCGCAACCTCGCCGCGCAAGCGCGCCTGCCTCATGCGCGCAAGACGCGCCGTCGCGCGCTGTTCGCGATCCCGCTGCTCGGCGTGCTGGCGCTGGCGCTGCTGTGGGCGGTGATCGTGATGCGGCTGTCGGTCGAGAAGGAAAGCGCCTACCGCGAAGCCGCGGCCTCCGCCGCGATCCTCTCCACCGCGCTCGAGCAGCACACCATCAAGGCGATCCACCAGGTCGACCAGATCACCCGCTTCGTCAAGTTCGAGTTCGAGAAGTCGCCCGGCAACTTCAATCTCGCCAGCACCGTCGAGAAGGGCGTGGTGCCGAGCGACACTCTGATCCAGGTCTCGCTGGTCAACGCGCAGGGGCAGTTGCTCGCCAATACCGCCGAAACCCATCCCAAGCCGCTCGACCTGTCCGACCGCGAGCACTTCCAGGTCCACGCCAGCCACAACGACGACGAGCTCTACATCAGCCGCCCGGTGCTCGGCCGCGTCTCGGGCCAGTGGACCCTGCAGATGACGCGGCGCCTGAACGGCCCGGACGGCAGGTTCGCCGGCGTGGTGGTGGTCTCGGAAGACCCGAGCTACTTCACCAGCGACTTCTACAACAACGCCGCGATCGGCAAGGAAGGCGTGATCGCGGTGGTGTCCGACACCGGCGCGGTGCTGGCGCGGCGCACCGGCTCGGCCGGCAACGCGGCCGGCACCTTCTCGGCCACCGGCGTGTACCCGATCGCCGAGCGCGTCTCGGGCACCTACGCGGACCCGATCGACGGCACCCTGCGGATCGTCTCGTACCGGCATCTCGACGGTTATCCGCTGGGCGTGCTGGTGGGGCTGTCGCAGGCCGAGGAGTTGGCCGACTACAACCACACGCGCAACGTCTACCTGCTGATGACAAGCTTCATCACGCTCGCCATGCTGGCCTTCTTCGGCGTGGCCACCGGGCTGATCGGCAAGCTGCTGGGCCGCGAGCGCGAGATGACCCAGCTCGCCGAATACGACCTGCTGACCGGGCTGGCGAACCGCTACACCACGCTGCGCGGGCTGCGCAACGACGTGGCCCAGCCGTCCAGCCTGAAGCGTCTCGCGATCCTGTTCATCGACCTCGACAATTTCAAGACCGTCAACGATACGCTCGGCCACAATGCCGGCGACATCGTGCTGCAGATGACGGCCGCGCGCCTGTCCGACGCGGTCGAGGCCGAGGGCACGCTGGCGCGCATCGGCGGCGACGAGTTCGTGGTGGTGGTCAAGGGCGACGATGCCGAGCGCCGCGCGGTGCGCCTGGCTGAATCGGTGATACGCATGTTCGGCAAGCCCTTCGACGTGCGCGGCAGCACCTTCGTGCTGCATGCGAGCATCGGCATCGCCCTGCACTCGGTGGCCAACGAAAGCGAGATCGACCTGCTCAAGAAGGCCGACCTGGCGATGTACAGCGCCAAGGACGCCGGCAAGAACTGCTACCAGTTCTACGCGCCGCATCTCTCGCATCGCGCCGACCACCTGATGCGCTGGGAACAGCAGTTGCGCATCGCGCTCTCGGAAGGGCAGCTGTTCCTCGCCTTCCAGCCCAAGATCGACCTGGCGCAGCGCTGCATCACCGGCTTCGAGGCGCTGGTGCGCTGGGAGCATCCCGAGCACGGCCTGATCGCCGCCAACGAATTCATCACCATCGCCGAATCGACCGGCCTGATCGTGCCGATCGGCGACTACGTGATCCGCACCGCCTGCCGCCAGCTCGCGCGCTGGCGCGAGGAAGGCCACGACACGCTGACGCTGGCCGTCAACATCTCGCCGGTGCAGTTCTGGCGCGGCGACCTGATCGAGACCATCTCGCAGGCGATCGACGAGAGCGGCATCCAGGCCAACCGCCTGGAGATCGAGATCACCGAAACCGCGATGATGGAATATCCGGAGCTGGTCTCGGACAAGATCATGGCGCTCAAGAAGCTCGGCATCCGCATCGCGCTCGACGATTTCGGCACCGGCTATTCCTCGCTGTCCTACCTGCACCGCTTCGCGGTCGACACGCTGAAGGTCGACCGCTCCTTCGTGCAGGCGATCCCGGCCGACCGCAGCGTCTGCGTGATGGTCTCCTCGATCGTCCACCTGGCGCGCGCGCTGGGCCTGACGGTGGTGGTCGAGGGCACCGAGACCGAGGAGCAGGTGGCCTGGCTGTCGGCGCTCGGGCAGATCCAGGCGCAGGGTTTCCTGTTCTCGCGGCCGGTGCCGGTCGACGGGATCCCGGCCCTGCTGGCGCGCTTCGGCGTGTGCGGCACGCGCGAGACGGCACCGCGCGCGATCGCCAACTTCGAGAACGCACCGGGCAACCCCGGGGGCGACTGATCACGAGCCGGCGCGCCGTGCGGACTGCGCCTCGCACGGCAGCGCAATCGAGACGTCGCCACCGAGCGACGCCGCGCCCGACCCGATTCGGGCAGCAACAAAACCAGGCGAAATCGACGACGCGTTGGCCAACGCCCGTCGCTGAGAGACCAAGATAACGATGAACACAAGCACCGATAGCGCCGCCCTGCGCGGCGAGCAGGAATCCTTATGGTCGCTGTTCCGGATCGTCGCGGGCGTGTCCGCGGTGTCCTGGGGCGGCCTGGCGATGATGGCGCAGCTCGAGCGCCATTATGTCGAGCGCGTCAGGCGCATCGACTCGACCACCTATGCCGACCTGATCGCGCTGGCCTGGATGGTGCCCGGCCCGGTCGGCTGCAATGTCGCGATCCAGGTCGGCCAGGTGCTGCGCGGCCGCGCCGGCGCGTGGATCGCGGGGCTGGCCAGCGTGCTGCCCTTCTTCGTGCTGATGACCGGTTTCGCGATCTTCTATCGCACGCCGGCGGTGCGCTCGCTGGCCTCGCCGATGCTGCTGCACGCGTTCGGCATGGTGCTGGCGGCGCTGATCGGCGTGACCTGGTTCCGCCAGGTGCGCACGCTCGCCAGGGGGCGGGCCGAACGGGTGGTGGCGGCGGTCTCGACCGTGTTGCTGACACTGGCGCACAGCCCCGCCGCCTTCGTCGCGATCCTGCTCGCCGCCTTCGCCGCCGGCTGGTTCGGCAGCCGCGAGCGAGGCAGCGCGCCGCGTTTCGTGCTGCTGCCGACCGAGCGCGCGATGCTGGTGGTGCTGGCCCTGCTGGTGCTCCTGTTCGCCCTGCCGATGCCGCCCGCCTACGAGGCTAGGCTGCTGTGGGCGCGGCTGGCCGGTGCCGGCATGACCCTGTTCGGCGGCGGCTTCTCGGCCCTGCCGGTGCTCAAGGCGCTGTTCGTCACGCCGGCGGTGGGCATCAGCGAACACGATTTCACGCTGGCCTTCGCGCTCTCGCCGGTCTCGCCCGGGCCGCTCCTGAACGTGGTGCCCTTCCTCGGCTACCTGAGCGACGGCTGGCGCGGCGCGCTGCTGGGCACCGCCGCGCTGTTCATCCCTTCGGCCTGCCTGGTGGTGTTCGCGCAGCGGCATGTGCACCGGCTGCGCCGCAACCCGCGCTTCGAGCACGGCATGCGCATGCTGCGCGCGGCCACCACCGCCTTCCTGGCGATCGCCGTGCTGCGCATCCTGATGGGCATGCCGGCCGCGCCCGGCTACTGGCTGATCGGCGTGCTGGCCTGCGCAGCCTTCCTGCGCAGCCGGGTGCCGGTGTATGCGGTGTATGGGATGGTGGCGCTCGCCTGCGGCGGGTGGTGGCTGCTGTTCGCGGGGCATTGAGCGAGACGCTCCGGGCGTCTGGTCCCGCCTCGCCCTCCCCCGCCGATATCACGACGGCGCCGCTGTCACGGCGCCGCTCATGGCTGGCTCAGAAACCGCGCGACAGCACCGCCGTGCCGATCGTCACCACGCCGAGCACCAGGTTGATCAGCACCAGCAGGCGCATCGCGCCGACCGCGCGCGCGCCGTCGGGCCAGTTCTGAGCCTGCACGGCACGGCGGATGCGCGGGAAGATCGCGAAGCGGATATGGCCGAAGATCAGCATCATCAGCACGCCGATGCCGGCCATCGCGTGCAGCGGCCAGCTCGCGTGGCCGCCGCCGAAGGCGGTCAGCAGGAAACCGCCCGACAACAGGGTGACGATCACCGCGCCCGCCACCCAGTTGAAGAAGCGGCCGAACACCGCCTCGATCAGCGGCAGCCGCAGCTGCGGCGAGAGATCGGACAGCGCGGGGCGCAGGCAGAAATGCGCGAACACCATCCCGCCCACCCAGACCGCGATGGCGAGGAGATGGAGGAACAGCGCGACGGCGATGGCGTGGGACATGAGCGATCCTGGGTGTTGTTATCGGACGAAACGCGCCGCCGGGCCGGGATCGAGGCAGGCTCGAGCGCGCGGCGGGCGCCGGCATGACCCGGTTCGACCGACACGCGGCCCGTCGGTTCGGTGCGCGGGCGACATTTGACACGAAATCGCGCCGGCTGTCGCCGGGCCGCGTCGAGGCCGCGCTCCAGCCGCGCGCCGCGACGCCATGAAAAAGCCCCGGCGCGCGATGAGCGCAGCCGGGGCCGGCAGCCTGGCCGGGGCGCCTTGGCGCGCCCCGCCGGGCTCAGTCGAGGATCGGGCGCAGGCCCGCGAGCTTGAGCTTGAGATCGGGCGCGCGGCCCTTGCGAGCCCGCTTGCCGACCAGCGGCGCGAGCGCGGCACCGGCCAGCACGACCTCCTGTGCCTTGCCGCCACGGCCCGTGCCTTGCAGCACCACGCCGCGCCCGTCGATGGCCAGCGCCTGGACCAGCGCTTCCTTGTCCTCCAGCGCCATCAGGATCACGCCGCGGCCGCCGGCCGACAGCGTCTTCATCTCGTCGAGGCCGAACACCAGCAGGCGCCCCTGGACCGACAGGCAGGCCACCTGGGTGGCCAGCGGCATCACCGGCATCGGCGCGAGCGGCACCGCGCCCTCGTCGATCGTCATGAAGGCCTTGCCGGTCTTCTGGCGGCTGATCATGTCGCCGACCTTGGCGATGAAGCCGAAGCCGTTGCTCGAGGCCAGCAGCAGCGGCTGCTCGGCGCCGGCCGCGAAATAGTGCATCAGGTGGGTACCCGATTCGAGCTCGATCAGCGAGGTGACCGGCACGCCGTCGCCACGCCCGCCCGGCAGCACCTGCACCGGCACCGAGTGCACGCGGCCCTTGCTGCCCCAGGCGATCAGCGTGTCCGGCGTGCGGCACTGGAAGGCCGCGTAGAGGCCGTCGCCGGCCTTGAAGCTGAAGCTGGCCGGGTCGAGCCCGTGGCCCTTGAGCGCGCGCACCCAGCCCTTCTGCGACACCACCACCGTCACCGGCTCGTCGATCACGCGGGCCTCGAAGGTGGCGCGCTTCTCCTGCTGGATCAGGGTGCGGCGGTCGTCGCCGAACTGCCTGGCGTCGCCCTCGATCTCCTTGATCAACAGCCGCTTCATCGCGCTCTCGTTGGCCAGCAGGTCCTCCAGCTTGGCCTTCTCGGCGCGCAGCTCCTCCAGCTCCTTCTCGATCTTGATCTTCTCGAGCCGCGCGAGCTGGCGCAGGCGGATTTCGAGGATGTCCTCGGCCTGGCGCTCGCTCAGCCCGAACGCCGACATCAGCGCGGCCTTCGGCTCGTCCGACTCGCGGATGATCCGGATCACCTCGTCGATGTTCAGGAACACGATCATCCGACCTTCGAGGATGTGGATCCGGTCGTCGACCTTGCCCAGGCGATGGCGGCAGCGCCGCGTCACGGTCAACTGGCGGAACCCGACCCACTCGCCGAGGATCGCGCCGAGCCCCTTCTGCGCAGGCCGGCCGTCGTTGCCGATCATCACCAGGTTGAGCGGCGCGTTCGATTCCAGGCTGGTGTGCGCGAGCAGCGACTGCACGAACTCGTTCTGGTCGAGGGCACGCGACTTCGGCTCGAACACCAGGCGCACCGGCGCATCCTTGCCCGATTCGTCGCGCACCGCGTCGAGCAGGTCGAGCAGGGTCTTCTTGGTGTTGGCCTGTTCCTGCGTGAGGGTCTTCTTGCCGGCCTTGATCTTCGGATTGGTAAGCTCCTCGATCTCCTCGAGCACCTTCTGGCAGGAGGTGTTCGGCGGCAGCTCGTTGACCACCAGTTGCCACTGGCCGCGCGCGAGCTCCTCGATCTTCCAGCGCGCGCGCACCTTCAGGCTGCCGCGGCCGACTTCGTAGGCGGCGGAGATTTCCGCGTCGCTGGAGATGATCTGGCCGCCGCCGGGGAAGTCCGGGCCCGGCACCAGTTGCATCAGCTCGGCATGGTTGAGCTTCGGGTTGCGGATCAGCGCCACCGCGGCGGCCGCCACCTCGCGCAGGTTGTGCGAGGGGATCTCGGTGGCCAGGCCCACCGCGATGCCCGAGGCGCCGTTGAGCAGCGCGAAGGGCAGGCGCGCCGGCAGCAGCTTCGGCTCCTCGAAGGAACCGTCGTAGTTCGGCATGAAGTCGACCGTGCCCTGGTCGATCTCGTCGAGCAGCAGCTGCGCGATCGGCGTGAGCCGTGCTTCCGTGTATCGCATCGCGGCCGCGCCGTCGCCGTCGCGCGAGCCGAAGTTGCCCTGGCCGTCGATCAGCGGGTAGCGCATCGAAAAGTCCTGCGCGAGGCGCACCAGCGCGTCATAGGCGGACTGGTCGCCGTGCGGGTGGTACTTGCCGAGCACGTCGCCCACCACGCGCGCCGATTTCACGGGCTTGGCATTGTTGCCCAGCCCCATCTCGTTCATCGCGTAGAGGATCCGGCGCTGCACCGGCTTCTGGCCGTCGCAGACGTCGGGCAGCGCGCGGCCCTTGACCACGCTCACCGCGTAGTCGAGATAGGCGCGCTCGGCGTAGTCGCCGAGCGTCAGTACGTTGCCGTCGTCCGGCGGGCTCGGCGGCTCATCGAAAAAGTCGGGGGTCTTGTCATCCATCTGCTGTAGCTTCCGTATCCGTTCAGGGGCGGTGGGCGGCGCGCATCACGCCGCTCAGATATCCGCCTCGACATCGTTGCCCTTTTCCTCGAGCCAGCTGCGCCGCGCGGAGGCCTCGCCCTTGCCCATCAGCATCGTCATGCGCGAGACCGTCGCGTCGTAGTCGAGGCCGCCCAGCGCGATCGGCGCGAGGCGCCGCGTGTCCGGGTTCATGGTGGTGTCCCACAGCTGCTCGGCGCTCATCTCGCCGAGGCCCTTGAAGCGGCTGATCGACCATTGCGTGTCGCGCACGCCGTCCTTGCGCAGCTTGTCGAGGATCGCCTCGAGTTCGCCGTCGTCGAGCGCGTAGAGCTTCTGCGCCGGCTTCTTGCCGCGCGCGGGCGCGTCGACGCGGAACAGCGGCGGACGCGCCACGAACACGTGGCCGCGCTCGATCAGCTGCGGGAAGTGCTTGAAGAACAGCGTCAGCAGCAGCACCTGGATGTGCGCGCCGTCGACGTCCGCGTCCGACAGGATGCAGATCTTGCCGTAGCGCAGGTTCGACAGGTCGACGTGATCGTCCGGCGCATGCGGATCGACGCCGATCGCCACCGAGATGTCGTGCACCTCGTTGTTGGCGAACAGGCGGTCGCGCTCGGTTTCCCAGGTGTTGAGCACCTTGCCGCGCAGCGGCAGGATCGCCTGGTATTCCTTGTCGCGGCCCATCTTGGCCGAGCCGCCGGCGGAATCGCCCTCGACCAGGAACAGCTCGTTGCGCGCGATGTCCTGCGTCTCGCAATCGGTCAGCTTGCCGGGCAGCACCGCCACGCCCGAGCTCTTGCGCTTCTCGACCTTCTGGCCGGCGCGTGTGCGCGCCTGGGCCTGCTTGATCACCAGGTCGGCCAGCTTCTTGCCGTGCTCGACGTGCTGGTTCAGCCACAGCTCCAGCGCCGGGCGCGTGAACGAGGAGACCAGCTTGACCGCGTCGCGGCTGTTCAGGCGCTCCTTGATCTGCCCCTGGAACTGCGGGTCCAGCACCTTGGCCGACAGCACGAAGGACACCCGCGCGAACACGTCCTCGGCCAGCAGCTTGACGCCCTTGGGCTGGAGGTTGTGCAGCTCGACGAAGCTCTTGACCGCCTGGAACAGGCCGTCGCGCAGGCCGGATTCGTGGGTGCCGCCGGCCGGCGTGGGGATCAGGTTCACGTAGGATTCGCGCGTGAGCGAGCCTTCCTCGCTCCAGGCCACCACCCAGGAGGCGCCCTCGCCGTCGGCGAAGCTGTCGTCGCCCGAGGTTTTCGCGTCGGCGAAGCGCTCGCCCTCGAACAGCGGGATCAGCAGCTCGCTGCCGTTCATCTCGTCGAGCAGGTAGCCGCGCAGGCCGTCTTCGTATTTCCAGCTCTGGCGCTCGCCGGTCTTCTCGGTAACCAGCACCACCTCCACGCCCGGCAGCAGCACCGCCTTCGAGCGCAGCAGGCGCTGCAGCTCGCCCAGCGGCAGGTTCGGCGAATCGAAATACTTGCCGTCCGGCCAGACGCGCACGCGCGTGCCGGACTTCTTCTCGCCGCGGCCCGCGCTTTGCGTGACCAGCGGCTTGACCACGTCGCCGTGCGCGAAGCCGAGCTCGGCGAACTTGCCCTCGCGCCAGACCGTGACGTCCAGGCGCGTGGCCAGCGCATTGGTGACCGAGACGCCCACGCCGTGCAGGCCGCCCGAGAAGGTGTAGGCGCCGCCGGCGGCCTTGTCGAACTTGCCGCCCGCGTGCAGGCGCGTGAAAACGATCTCGACCACCGGCACGCCCTCGTCGGGATGCATGCCGAACGGGATGCCGCGGCCGTCGTCCTCGACCGAGACCGACTGGTCCGCGTGCAGGGTGACGATGATCTGCTTGCCGTAACCGCCGAGCGCCTCGTCGGAGGCGTTGTCGATCACTTCCTGGATGATGTGCAGCGGGTTCTCGGTACGCGTGTACATACCGGGCCGCTGCTTGACGGGCTCGAGGCCCTTCAGCACCTTGATCGATGCTTCGCTGTAGGCCGCTGCGGGCTTTTTCGTGGACATAGGCGCTAGTTCGTCAATCGTCCGCCGCTGTTATCCCCAGTTGATGTGGACAACATCGTGGACAAAACGTTGAATTCGATAAAAAAGCCAATCGAAACAATGCGATTACGCGACTGCTCCGAAAGCGGGCGGCGCACCGGCGCCGCGAACGGCACCAGGGCCGGAACGCGGCGTATTTTACTGGTTCCTTGCGCGCGCGCTCATGACGGCTTGCGCTTGGCCTCGAGCTCCTCCCAGCGCTCCAGCGCCACGAGCAGTTCGTCGTCGAGCGCCGCGTAGCGCTCGGTCAGCCGCGTGCCTTCCTTGGCGTCGCGCGCGAAGATGCTGCCGTCCTCGAGCTGCGCGTTGATCGCCTTCTGCTCCGCCTCCAGCGCGGCGATCTGCTCGGGCAGCGCATCGAGCTCGCGCTGCTCCTTGAACGAGAGCTTGACGCTGCGCTGCGTGTTGCGGCCGGCCGCGGCGTTCTTGCTGGCGTCGTCCCTGGGCGCCGGGGCGGCCTCGCGCGCGGCTTCGCCGCCGCGCCTGGCGGCGTCCTTCGCCAGTTCTTCCGAGCGCGCGTGCTGGGTCTGCCAGTCGGTGAAGCCGCCCACGTACTCGCGCCAGAGGCCCTTGCCCTCGGCCGCGATCACCGAGGTGACCACGTTGTCGAGGAAGGCGCGATCGTGGCTGACCAGCAGCACGGTGCCATCGTAGTCGGTCAGCAGTTCTTCCAGCAGTTCGAGCGTGGGGATGTCGAGATCGTTGGTCGGCTCGTCGAGCACCAGCACGTTGGCCGGGCGCGCGAACAGGCGCGCCAGCAGCAGGCGGTTGCGTTCGCCGCCCGACAGCGAGCGCACCGGCGAGCGGGCCCGCTCGGGCGCGAACAGGAAGTCGCCCAGGTAGCTCATCACGTGCTTGCGAGTGCCGCCGATCTCGACCCATTCGCTGCCGGGGCTGATGGTGTCGGCCAGGCTCTTGTCGAGGTCGAGCTGGGCACGCATCTGGTCGAAGTAGGCCACCTGCAGGTTGGTGCCGGTGCGCACCTTGCCCTCGTCGGGCGTCAGCTCGCCGAGGATCAGCTTGAGCATGGTGGTCTTGCCCACGCCGTTCGGGCCGATCAGGCCGATCTTGTCGCCGCGCATCACGGTGCCGGTGAAGCCGTCGATGTAGGCGCGGCCGTCGTAGCGGATCGTCACGTCGGTCAACTCGGCGACGATCTTGCCGGACTTCTCGCCCTGCGCCACGTCGAGCCGGACATTGCCCTGCGCGTTGCGGCGCTCGGTGCGCTCCTTGCGCATCTCGACCAGCCGCGCGATGCGGCCCACGCTGCGCGTGCGGCGCGCCTCGACGCCCTTGCGGATCCAGACTTCCTCCTGGGCGAGCAGCTTGTCGAACTTGTCGTTCTCGACGCGCTCGACCTCGAGCTGCTGTTCCTTGCGGACCTGGTACTGCGAGAAGTTGCCGGGATAGGACAGCAGGCGGCCGCGGTCGAGTTCGACGATGCGCGTGGCGACGCGGTCGAGGAAGGCGCGATCGTGGGTGATGAACAGCACGCTCGAGCGCTGCGAGACCAGCAGTTCCTCGAGCCAGCGGATGCCTTCGAAGTCGAGGTGGTTGGTCGGTTCGTCGAGCAGCAGCACGTCGGGCTGCAGCACCAGCGCGCGGGCCAGCGCGACGCGCTTCTTCATGCCGCCCGACAGCGCTTCCACCAGTTGCGCGCCGTCCAGGCCGATCTGCGCCAGCGTGGTGGCCACGCGGGTGCGCCAGTTCCAGGCATCGTGCAGGTCCAGCGAGGATTGCAGCGTGTTCATGCGCGCCATCAGCGCGTCGTGTTCCGCGCCTTCGGGCGTGTCGGCCAGGCGGTGCGCGATCACGTCGAATTCGTCGAGCAGCGCCTGCGTGTGCGTGAGGCCCGAGGCGACCGCCTCGAACACCGTCTGCCCCGGGCCGAACTCGGGCTCCTGCTCCACGTAGACCGTCACCAGGTCCTGCTGGCGCGTGACCAGGCCGTCGTCGGGGCGGGCCAGTTCGGCGACGATCTTCAGCAGCGAGGACTTGCCCGCCCCGTTGCGGCCGATGAGACCGACGCGCTCGCCGGCTTCGAGCGAGAAATCCGCGTGATCGAGCAACGCGACGTGACCGAACGCAAGCTGCGCGCCGGTAATGGAATAGAGCGACATGGGGGAAGCGGCGAAGAAAGGGATTCGGAAACGCCCATTGTAACGGGCATCGCGGGCAGCGCCGCTTCGGCCGGATGGCCGGGGGTGGCGAGCGCGCGTTTCGCGGGATGCCGTGCGCTCGGCCGAGGCTTGCCGGCGGCTGGCCGGCGCAGGAGCGGGATCGCGCCTGCGCCGGTATTGATGAGGTGCCTCAGTGATCCACGTTGACGATGATCGTCTGGCTCATGGCGGGGCCATAGGAACGGTGCATGCCGTCGCCGAACTGCAGCGTCAGCGTGTGCTTGCCGGGCGGCAGCTGGATATCGGTTTCCGTCTGGGCCTTGCCGAAATGCAGCGAATGCTCGCTGGCCGGGATCACCTCGCCCTTCGGGATCGGGCCGCCGTCGATCTCCAGGTGATGATGGCCGGTGTTGGGCGTCATGTCGCCGGCCGGGCGCAGCTGCATGCCTTCCACGCCCATCTTGACGTGGACCGGGTTCGAGACCGTCGCGCCTTCGGCCGGCGCGACGAAATAGACGTGCGGTTCCTCCGCCCGCGCCGTGCCCGCCAGCGCCACCGCCGCGAACGCGCTGGCGCAAAGCATGCCGGCCATCCATCGCTTGCTCGTGTTCATGCTTCTCTCCTGTTCGATGTTGTGGGTGAAGCGCGACCAAGCATACACCCCGGCTCGTGAAAACCTCGTGGCTGAGCCAAGGTGCCGCTTTCGCGGAACGGCCGGGTGTTTCGGGTATATTGCGCGGTTTGTCGGGGCGCACACGGGGCGCATGCGCGCGCGAGCGTGAGAATGCGGTGCCGGTCCGAATGCCTGTCATCCCATTTCAGAATGAACACCATGAGCGAAGTCGTCGAATTCAAGAGCTGGGTCTGCCTTATCTGCGGCTGGACCTACAACGAGGAAGAAGGCCTGCCCGATGAAGGGCTGCCGGCAGGGACGCGGTTCGCGGATATTCCGGCGGATTGGCGCTGCCCGCTGTGCGATGTGGGCAAGGATGATTTCGTGGTGGTGGAGTTTTGAGGGTCGATTCTCGCCCCTTGCCGTGGTGAATTCATGGCACTGCCCCAAATGCTCGCTTATCGCGGGCATTTGATTTTGAAGTCGGGGGCTGGCAGCGATATCCGGGATGGATTTAAGAAAGTTTCGTGTGGCTTGAAATCAAACTCGGATTCATCTATTTCCATCCGGGCAATCTTCACTGCCTGGATAGATTCGATTGAGGCGGCTCATCATCGGGCATTGGCGCTCGACCGGCCCGACGTCCTGTCGCGCCATGTTAGACTCCGCGCTCATTTATAAAACCAGGCCAACGCTCCGAGCACTGCTGGCGAGCATCACCGCTTGTCGTGCGCTACTCGCAATGCAGACTACTCCGCGCTCTCACCGATTGGCCCACATCGACGCGATGCGGGCCATCGCGGTGCTACTCGTCATCTGGACGCACTACGCCGAGTTGTTCGCCCAGATAGCGGGCTCGCAACAGGTTCTCGACCGGCTTGCCCATTCAGTGGATTTCGGACGGGTCGGCGTGGTGCTGTTCTTCTGCATCAGCGGGATGTTGATCCCAACCAGCCTGCACGGCACAGCCCGTATCGGCACCCGCCGTTTCCTGGTCCGCCGCTTCCTGAGGCTCTATCCGGCATTCTGGCTGTCGCTGCCGCTCGGCTACCTGGTGTACTGGGTACTGTTCGACAAGCACATGAGCGCGGCCGGCCTGGTCGCCAACGCCTCGATGATTCCAAGCGCGTTCGGCTTCGAGCTGGTCATGGGCCACTACTGGACGCTCGAGACGGAGTTGTATTTTTATGGGCTGTGTCTTGTATTGTTCTGGTGCGGCGTGCTGCAACAGATGCGTGTGCTGTGTGCTGTTTGCATCGGGCTTGCGTTGCTGTTCGTCGTCACGAATGCGCTGCATGTGATTCCGGCGAATGCACTCGGTCAATACAAGGGCATGCTGTTCCACCTCGCGATCATGTTCTGGGGAGCGTGCTTCAGGCAGGCATACGACGCTCCGCACGAAATGCTGTCGATTCGCGTGGCCGGGAAGACATGGCAAGGCTCGTATCGCGCTGCAGTTGTGGTGTTGACTGCGATGATCGTCGTGCTCGCCTTGTTGATGGCCGCGATCAACTGGCGCCATCAGGATCCCGTCCATTTTTCGGCTTCGCTCGGTTATGCGGTAGGAATCGCGTTATTCAACGTTCTTGCGACGGTGTTGAAGCTGCGTGCGCGCTTCCTCTCGCGAATCGGTGAAATCAGTTATTCGATTTATCTGCTGCATGGCATTCCGCTTTATCTGATGTTCTGGGCTTGTCAGCGTTATGAACTGACCGGGGCGCCTCTTGCGGTGTATATGCTCGCGGCGGTGGTGCCCGCCTTGGCGCTGTCGTGGTTGAGCTACCGCTTCTGCGAGGCTCCGGCCGTGCGGCTGGCACATGGGGGATGGTTCGGGGCCAAGTGATGGGATTGCCGGCTTGCTTGGTGGAGGCGCGGCGGCTTGGCCAATGTCGATTCGGGTAGGGCAGTTTTTTCGGCGCTGCGCTCCGCGCATCCGTCGCGCACGCGCTCATCGGCCTCGTTGCCTTCGATTTCCTGTGTTCAATTCCCCGTGGCCCCTTTTGTTCGGGGCATCTTTGCTATACTCTTGAGCCCCTGCCGGTGGGCTTCCGCCGACAGGTTGACGGGACGGGATGGAGCGCTGGATATGCAAGGCCGCGCCAATCTCCGTTCCAAACTATCCGCTCCCCGTAGTTCAATGGATAGAACAAGCGCCTCCTAAGCGCTAGATACAGGTTCGATTCCTGTCGGGGGGACCAGCCCTGCCTCCAAACATCCCCAAGTTTCACTAAAAAACTCCCGCTCAGCCCTGTCAGGCGGGCATCTCGCTCCCAACGTCACAAAACTTTGCTCGGTGACGCCGGAGAATCTGTTGGTATTTTTGTTGGTATCAGCAAATACCAACACCTCAGATACCAACAATGCCTCTCATTGACATGCGGGTGCGGAACGCGAAGGCCGGCGCCATCCCGCACAAGTTGACGGACGGCGGCGGGATGCTCTTGCTCGTCCAACCAAACGGCGGCAAGTATTGGCGGCTGTCCTATCGCTTCCTGGGAAAACAAACGACATTCGCCTTCGGCGTCTATCCGGTGGTCACGCTCGCGACGGCATGGAAGAAGCGCGACGAGGCCCGCGAGCAGATCGCGGCGGCATCGATCCGGGCGAGGAGAAGAAGGACACGAAACGGGTTCCCGTCCCGCAGCGAAGGAGGTGGGCTTCTCCAATCGTCGCATTAGCCACGGCCGCGTATGCTCCGATCTACCGGTCGGCGAATGGAGCTATCATGGCCGCCCACATTCCCAGAAGTATCAAACATTCAATGGCGAACATTACTTGGTCGTATGTTTTGCGAAGCTCTGAACGCTTCGCATAAACAACATAAATCAATGTAAATAAGGGTGTCACGACCCAAGTAGCAGCGGTAAATACAAGGAAGCTCATCATGCCTGCTGCGAAGATTCCGCTATGAAATCCGCCGACCTCGACGTACCAGTATGCAAAGCCGATCCATGGAAGCCACAGCCCAATGAAGGTTGCGATTGCGAGCTTAATCGCACCTGATGAAGGCCCAGAGTCCGCGATTTCGATATCTTGCGATTTGTTCATAGTGTCATTAGCTCGCTAGGTGAACCCTTGGCGGGTTCTCGCCGAGGCGGCAGCCATAGCTTCGGCGGTTCGCGGACTCTCCGGAATGTGAGTCCGATTCCTGTAGTGGAATGATATCGAGATTCCGTCACGGCTGTAGATAGGTGACGTTCCGTCTACGCGACATGGGATGCGCGCTTACGTGCCCCATCAGAAAAATGGAAATAGCCTAGGCATCCCAAACACGGCGTCCATAAAAAGCAGCCCCCTTCCCACTACGTAGCCACCGTCGATAAATCGACTCGCTCGACAGGCGCTGCACGTTCAAAACGAGGTTGCTCCTCATGACGCAGTGCCCAGGATGCCTCAATTGATCGCTTACTGTGTTGTGCCGCTATTTCATGACCAGCTTCGCATAAATACATCAGCTCGCTTTGGTTAGCGGCACCTGAACTTGCACAACGGCGGATCGCGTCGAAGATAGCGCCGACGTGGCGAAAAGCGCGAATGCCAGCATCCAACTCGTCGGCGGCGCGAGTGACCAGGTCAGTTTGCTCGCTCATACCAGCCCCCTAGGAACGAGGTTGCACAAGCGGCGCAGAGCTTGATTCGTTATGGCCAGGAGGTATAGATAGCTGAGCACGAGGCGATGCTGAATCACGCTACCTAGTCGCGACTCAGTTCGATTAGCCTTTAGACCCAGTGGACCAACTCGGGAACCTGATCGAGGTTCACAACCAGACGTGCGGATATAGGGAAGGGAGTCTTTGAGTAAACGTAGCGTCTTGCTGCTGCGCGGCTGATATCTCATTCGAATTTCTCTCGGACGGGCGCGTATAGGCGCGAAGCTATAGCTTCATGATGAGGTTCCTTTCGGGATGTCGGGCACAGCAGATTGCATAGCCCTGTGATCAGGAAGCTAGCACGCCTGGGCGGATGCTCAAATGCGGCGAAGATGTGCATGTATGGTCGAGCCTATCCACGGCAATACACGTCCGGAATCATCCGATCAAACCAGATATTTCAGTCCTGCAGTAGCGCCTACCGTTTCGCCAGGCTTGGAATCCAGGTACTCGACGCCATGGCAGACGACATGTGGGCGCGCCTGCAGGCGCTCACTCCAAGGCACTTGAGCGCTCACTCTTCGGCGGCGAGCTGTCCCTCCCCTTCACTCACATCCCGAGCAAGACCTCGGCCTGACTGGCCTCGATGCCGTCAC
Organism: Burkholderia sp. Ax-1720; assembly: GCF_011753035.1. NCBI lineage: Bacteria > Pseudomonadati > Pseudomonadota > Betaproteobacteria > Burkholderiales > Burkholderiaceae > Burkholderia > Burkholderia sp. Ax-1720. The sequence continues at coordinate 17,004 of NZ_VWWK01000132.1, forward strand.
GTTCATCAACAAATGGTCGCTGGAATTCCAAGCGACAACACGACTTCGCCCCCCCCCCAAGGACAGAAATCGCTTCGTCCTTCCTGGGGCTGTTCTCGAAGCGCTATCGCAGATCTAAAAGACGACTACTGCCCCTAACCATACTTGCCGACGCAATGCGACGCGGCGAATGAAACACGGCAGAAATCGAATCCGCGACAATCTGAGCCGCTTCTTCCCACGTCGCCCTGATCACACGTCGAATTGCTCAATAGTTTCCCTCCCCCTCTACAGCCCCGCTCTCGCGCGCCGATATCCAGAAATGGGCAGCGACGCGTCGATGCCCTCACCCGCGCCCCTGTCCATGCTCGCCCGTCCCGATTGGCAAGCCCCTTCCTGGCACGGAAAATCGAACTCTCGCGATCAGCAACCCTCAAGAAGAACCATAGGAACCATGCAGTCACGGAAGCAACGGCCACCCATCGAGGAACTGGTCTTCATCGACGATTTTTTCCGGGTAGCCGAAAACGGTTTGCCTCCCTCGCCGGAGAACCGCAAATTCCTGCGCGCCTTCTTCGGCACGGGCGCATCGAGGCTGGGCTGGCGCGTGCGCGAACTCAGCGCACAGTCGCAGCGCGGCAGCATCTGCGTGCCCAACATCATGGAAAGCCTGGCCCTGCCGGCAAATCGCGATGGCTGGGCCGCAACCTGCACCGCCAACCTGCAACCGGCCGTCGAGCACCTGGCCATGCTGGCCCTCACGCCCGCCAGCCTGGTGATCGGCTGGGGGCTCACACCCGCCATCATGCAATACGTGGACAGCCAGGGCGCGGCCTTCGTCGACGTGGAAATCGACTCGATCCGCTTCACGCGCAACCTGCATCTGGCCGTACGCACCAACGACCCCGGCATCCGGGAAGAACTCGAGCACCTGCGCATCGACGAGGAGATGTTCTGGTCCACCGCGGCCGGCTTGCGCGGCCACTTCGCTCGGCGCGGACATTCGTCCATCGTGAGTGCCGACCTGAGCGTGGGCCTGTTCGTCGGGCAAACCAGCGTCGACCTGGCCCTGGTCGGCGGCGGCCGCCTGGCCCAGCCGGCCGATTTCATCGAGCCGATCCGGCAGTGGGCCGCAGAGGTCGATCTACTCGCCATCCGCCCTCATCCTGCCGAGGCCGATACACGGCAATTCGACCTCCTGCTCGACAGCATCCCCAACGCGCTACTGATCAAGCACAACACCTACAGCCTGCTCTGCGCCGACAACCTGGCCTTCGTCGGCGCGATATCGTCCGGCGTACTCAAGGAAGCGCCCTATCTGGGCTGCAGCGACGTCCGACAACTGCTCGTCGACGACCGCAACACCGTCAGCCTGCTGCCGCCCGATTGCTCGCCCTGGATTCCGGTCCGGCTCGAGGTGGCCAGCGCCCGCGCGCTGGAAGCGTTCTCGGCCGCGCGAAGCCAAGTTGGTTCGCGCCTGTCCGCCGCGCCGCCCCCGATGTTCGCCGAGGACACGCTCACCCAGATCTTCGCCTACCGCTGGGGGCTGGATCCGACCGCGGGCGGCCTGCCCGAATTCCCGGCACTGGCCCCGGAGCAATCGCTGAACCTCGCCTCCGGCACGCCCACGGCGGCCAGCACGTTCTTCACGCACGGCTGGCATTGGCCCGAATCATGGGGTGCGTGGACGGCCGAGCCGCGCGCCTGGCTGCTGGTCCCGCTGGATTGCCCGGCGCCCGCCATGCCCGATGAAGGTTTTGTCCTCACCCTGCGCGGACACGTTTTTACCTCGCCCTCGGCCCAGGCACCGCAGGTCACGATCAAGGTCAACGGCCACGAATGCCGAACCGTCGCCAGGCAGGATGGCGCCCTGGAATGGACCGTCGATCTCGACGCGGATGCCGCCCGGCGCCGCTTGCTCCTGATAGCCATCGAAGTGCGAGGCGCACTGCGACCCTGCGACGTGAGCGAAGACAACCCTGACACGCGCACGCTCGGCATCTACGTGGCTGAATTCAGCTTGCACGAACGCAAGGAGTACGCGCCCGCGGATGTGGCCGAACCTGCCGGCTCGATTGAGGATGACGCCGCCCCTGGCCTGCCTGCGCCAAGCGAACCACGAGATGAGCCGGCCGCCGACGAGCTTGCCCACTCAGTCCAGGATGCGAACCGAGGGGCGACCTAACCAACATCGGCGCCCATGAAAAAACGCCTCGAATCGAGGCGCCGATATGCATACCCGCCGCGGAAAGCCGCATTACGCGGCCAATGCCCCGACACTCAGCCCGCTACTCCGCATCGATATCCTTCTCCTTCGCCTTCTCGAGATTCTTCACCATCTCGTCGACGATCCGATGCATTTCCTGGGTCATCTTCTTCATCATTTCCGCATGCACCTGCACGACCGCCGGATGCGTGCCTTCCGGCAGCCCCGAATGCTGCTGAAGCGCATGCAGCACCGCGATCGACTCGGAATCGCTGAGCGGGCCGAGCGTGGACAGCACGTCCTGCTGCATCGCCACGTCGTTCGGCATCGGCAAGGGCGGCGCGGCTTGCGCGAAAAAATGCGCGATGCGCGGGTCCTGCCCGGCCGACGCATGTGCGGCGGCATCGCCCCCTGGCAAGCCAGCGCGATTGCGCGGCCGCGCGCCTCCTTGCTGGCGCAGTGTCGAGAAGCTGTTCGGAATGCCGGCGAAGTGCGCCGTGGAGATCCGGCGCACCGCACCGCCGGGGTCCTGCCGGTTGGGGCTGGACGGCTGATGGCTGTCGTTGCGCGAAACCTCGGCCGGCGCGACCGGCGTGATGTTGCTGGAAGTCCTCACCATGATGGCGGCCTGTGTCGAAGATGAGCCATCGCATTACACCCGAATCGCCGCCGGCCGCCACCGGCTTGGCGAAGCCGGCGATGAATTTACGAAACCGGCTCTGGTCCCTGCGCGCCGCCCACTTATGCACAGCAGCACGGCAGGCAACACCTGTGCATAAGCCAGAAATCGCACCCACCCGGGCCTCGCCGCCAGCCACATCCCGCCCCTGCCTCGCGCTCGTGCGAAAATCCCGCCTTTGCCGCGCCCGTCGCGGCCCCTGTCACACCGCACTGGATGGAGTCCCATATGAACGTCAACGAACAAATCGCCGCGCTGACCGCCGCCGAACTGCAGACCGCCGGCGCCGGCCAGGCCACCGCGATCGCGCTGACGGTGCTGCTGCGCCACCTGCGCTCGCCGCAACTGGCGCAGATGATCTCCTCGGCCTTCGAGAACCACGAGGCCGTGATGCTGCAATCGCCCTGGCCGGAGCAGATGCTGCAGTCGTATCGCTCGACGCGCCGCCTGCTCGAAGGCGCGGCCGGCGTCGAGGCGGGCGAGGCCGATCCGGCCGCCTGAGCCCGCGCCGCGCGGGGCTCGCGCCTTGCGCGATGCCTCGCTTTGTTCGATGATGGTCGAGTCGCGCGTCGCGCGACCGGCCGCCGCGCCTGGATGCGCCAGCCGCCTTCGTTCCCGCCGTCGCCGACGATGCCCACCGAATCCGACAAACCCAAACGCCGCCCGTCCACCCGGACACAGAACCTGATCGCCATCGTCGCCGGCGTGACGACCTTCCTGATCGGCGCGGGCTGGGTAATCCACAGCTACATCGTCGATCGCGAAGCGCCCTATTTCGCGATCCCGCTGGTGTTCTCGGTGCCCGTGATCGTCGCGGTGACGATTCGCAGTTTCTGGGATTGAGCGCCGCGATCCTGCCCCGCGCAGGAATCGCGTGTGAATCTTCGCGCGCGGCGCCGGTCATACGCGCGACGCGGCCAGCCCGGTCCGCGCCCGCCCAACCGCCGTATTCCGCATGATTCGCCAGCCTATCTTCCGTCTTGCCCCTAGTCTCCCCGCCCTGCGACGCCTGCTCGTCCTGCTCCTGATGACGTTCGCCGCGTCGCTGCTGCCCAAGGCCGCATCGGCCGCGCCCGGCACTCGCGCCTGCGCGACGACAGCCCACGGCGCCCATGCCCGCCGCTGCATCGCCAAGCCGAACAAGCGACACGTCAAGCCGGCACCGCATGCCAAACGCGCCAAGGCGCACAAGCCGCGTCCGCACACGACGATCCGCAAGAAGCCGCGCCGCCGCGTCACGCCCAAGCCAACCGTGGCCGCGCAGCACGAGCGGCTGCATCGCAAGCGCGCCGCACGCGGCACCCACCCGAAGCGCAAGCCGCTGCCGACGCCGGGCCATGCCCCGCGCGTGACGGCCAGCGCTCGCGCCGCCGCC
>NZ_VWWK01000133.1:0-20631 GCF_011753035.1 Burkholderia sp. Ax-1720
TTGCCGGGCCGTCGGCGGGATCGGCGTCGACACCATCGTCGAGCGCCCCTGCCTCGCGCCGATCGCGCCGTCGCGCCGCCGGCCGCGCCGCGCTCATGCCGGCGCCTCGTCCAGGAAGCCCTTCAGCATCGCCAGCGTGTCCGCGTCCTCGATCGATTTGTCGGTGCGCCAGCGCAGCATGCGCGGGAAACGCACCGCGATTCCCGATTTGTGCCGCGGGCTGGCCTGGATGCCCTCGAAACCGATCTCGAACACCAGGCTCGGCGTCACGCTGCGCACCGGGCCGAACTTCTCGATCGTGGTACGCCGCACGATGGCGTCGACCTGGCGCATCTCCTCGTCGGTCAGCCCCGAATACGCCTTGGCGAACGGCACCAGGGTGCGCACGCCGTCCACCTCGTCCCACACCGCGAAGGTGAAGTCCGTGTACAGGCTCGCGCGCCGGCCATGGCCGCGCTGCGCGTACAACAGCACCGCGTCGATCGCGTAGGGATCGATCTTCCACTTCCACCAGGTACCAGCGGCCTTGGTGCGCCCGACGCCGTACATCGAGGCACGCTGCTTCAGCATCAGTCCCTCGACGCCGCGCGCGCGGCTCTGCTCGCGCAGTGCCGCCAGCGCCGGCCAGTCCGCCGCCTCGACCAGCGGCGAGACGCGCAGCACCACGCCGGCCTCGCCGGCCGGCAAGGCTTCGGCCAGCGCCTCCAGCCGCGCGCGACGCCGCGCGAGCGGTTCGGTGCGCAGGTCGCGGCCGCCCTCCTCGAGCAGGTCGTAGGCGCGCAACGCGGCCGGCGAATCGGCGAGCACGCGCTTGCTGAGCGACTTGCGCGTGATGCGCGGCTGCAGCCTCGCGAACGGCAGCGGCGTGTCGGCTCCCGGCTCCCAGGCAAGGATTTCGCCGTCGACCACGGTGCCGTCGGGCAAGGCCTCGCCGAGCGCCGCCAGCTCCGGAAAGCGCTCGGTCAGCAGGTCCTCGCCGCGCGACCAGATCCACACGCGCCCGGCGCGCTTCACCAGTTGCGCGCGAATGCCATCCCATTTCCATTCCACCAGCCAGTCGCCGATCGGGCCGAGCGTGGCCGGATCGGCCTGCAACGGATGCGCCAGGAAGAACGGATAGGGCAGCCCGAGATCGCTCTCGTGCATGGCGGCGGTGGCGGCAGTGACGGCGCCGGCATCGCCCTGCGGCTCGGCCGCGATCAGCCGCAGATAGCGCGCGGCGTCGGGCGCCTGGCGGGAATCGGTCCAGCCGACCATGCGCTGCGCGATGCGCTTGTGATCGACGCCCGCGACGGCCGCCAGCGCGCGCACCACCAGTTGACGCGACACGCCGACGCGAAATCCGCCGCCGATCAGCTTGGTCAGCAGGAAACGCTCGCTCCAGTCCAGCTCGTCCCAGTAGCCGACCAGGCGCTCGCGCAGGACCTCGGGCTCGCTGCCGCGCAGCGTCAGCACGCGCGTCTCGATCCATTGCGCGAGGCCCAATGACGAGGCGCGCGTGGCGGGCGGCAGCACGTGCGCGATGGTCTCGGCCAGGTCGCCGACCGCCTGGTACGACTCCTCGAACAGCCAGTCGGGCAGCCCGGCGCGATCGCGCGCGCATTGCGCGAGCAGGCGGGTCGGCACCGACTGGCGCGGCTTGCCGCCGGCGAGGAAATAGGAGGCCCAGGCGGCGTCCTCGGGTTCGGTCGCCGAGAAATAGGCGACCAGCGCCTCGAGCTTCACCTGGGTCGAGGTGGTCGCATCAAGCGCCGCATACAGGGCCGCGAATCGTTTCATCGTCGGGGCTCCGCGCTCTCGTGCTCGCCGGCGTCCGGGGTCGACGGCGGCGTCCGCCGCGAGGGCGACGTATCGGATGCCGCGCCCACCGCCGCGCTCGGCGCGGCATCCGACGCCGCCTCCGGCGCGGGTGCGCCTTCATCGGCCTCGTCGCCGTACTCGGTCGCGAACGCGCCCGCCTGCTTGCCGTGTTCATTGAGCCAGCGCACCATCGGCTCGACCTGTCCATGCGTGACGATCACGCGAGCGGCGCCCGTCGCGTCGATCGCCTGCAGCAGCCCCGGCCAATCCGCGTGATCCGAGAGCACGAAGCCGCGATCGACGCCGCGCCGGCGTCGCGTGCCGCGCAAGCGCATCCAGCCGGAGGCGAAGGCATCGCTGTAGTCGCCGAAACGGCGCATCCAGGCGCTGCCCTGCGCTGACGGCGGCGCGATGATCAGCGCGCCGCGAAACGCGGCCTTGTCGCGCGCGGGCACCTCGGCGACCAGGCGCGTATCGGGCAGATCGACGCCCGCCTCCCGGTACGCGCGATTGAGCGGTTCGACCGCGCCGTGGCAGAAGATCGGGCCAATGCCGCGATCGATGCCGGCCAGCACGCGCTGCGCCTTGCCGAACGCATAGCAGAACAGCACCGAGGCCCGGCCTTCGGCCGCGTTGTGGCGCCACCACGCGTCGATGCCGGCGAGGATCGTCGCGGTCGGCTCCCAGCGATAGATCGGCAGGCCGAAGGTGGACTCGGTGATGAAGGTGTCGCAGCGCACCGGCTCGAACGGCGCGCAGGTCGGATCCGGCTCCAGCTTGTAGTCGCCCGAAGCGACCCAGACCCGGCCGGCATGCTCGACGCGCACCTGCGCCGAGCCCAGCACATGGCCGGCGGGATGCAGCGACACGCGTGCATCGCCGAGCGCGATCGCTTCGCCATACGGCAGGGCCTGCACCTGAGCCTGCGGCAGCCGCGAGCGCAGCACGCCGACACCGGGCCGGGCGGCGAGATATCGGCCATGCCCGGGGCGCGCGTGGTCGGCATGCGCATGCGTGATCACGGCGCGCTCGACCGTGCGCCAGGGGTCGATGTAAAAATCGCCGGCCGGGCAGTACAGGCCCTCGGGGCGGGCGACGATCAGGTCGGAGGATGAATCCACGCCACTCCCTTCGTCGGGTTGCGGGGACGGCAGGCGCGAATCGGGCGCAACGGGCCCAGGCATGGGCCGGAGGCGCCGTCCGGCGGTGCTGCCGCTTGCGGTTCACGGGCCCGGTGCGCCGGCGCCGCCGCACCGCCTGGGTGGGCAGCGCGGACGCGACGGTTTCGGACACGCTCATCATGCCTTAGCCAGATGCATGCCCGCCGCGCTCGGGTTCGACCGCGGCACGCGGATCGGGGCGCCATCGGCCAAACCGTCGACGAGGGCACCGCGCGGCCACCGTCGAGCCGCCTCGCGCGTCGCGGCCCGGATCGAAGCGCCTGGCCGGAAAAAGAAAACCCCGCCGGGCACGCCGGCGGGGTCGAGAAACGCGGCCGGCCGGTTCGCCGGCGCAGGCTGCCGTCAGGATGCGTCGGACAGCACGATGTTCGCGGTCTTGCTGGGGTCGCCCGCCAGGCCCATCGAGGCGGCATCGTCGGTCGAATACGCATAGGCGTGGATCGCATCGCCGTCGCCGGCGCTCTTGCCGTCCGACAGCGTGACCGTCATGTTGGTCGCGTTGCCGCCGAAATCCTTGTTGCCGTCCACCTTGCTGATATCGGGATTGCCGGCACCGCCGGGCTGGCCGTTGTCGGCGCCGCCGTCCTCGTACAGCACCTCGTCGGGATGCGTGTTGCCGCTCGCGTCCGACGGCGAGATCCGCACGCCGATATCGCCCGAGCCGGCCACGAAGGTCCCCGTCTGCCCCGGCTGCAGCGTGATGGTCCCCTTGTTCTGTCCCTGCACCGAATAGGTGAAGGACTCGGGGCGATTCGTGTCGTTGGTGACGTTGAAGGTCTTGTCGTTGCCGGTGCCGGTGTTCACCACCTTCACCGAATCGGGGCTCACGCCGTTGCTGGCGGCCGCTTGCGGCACGCCGCCGGCATTATTGCCGAGCCCTGCAGCGCCGGGGGCGGGACCGCCGCCGGACGCGCTCGCATCGGCGCCGGCCGGCGCTGCTGCCGCGGCAGACGGGGTCGCCGTGGCAGGCGTCGCGGCCGCCGGCGCACCGCCGCCGCCCGCCGCGCCCGAAGGATCGGCGGCGAGCTGCGGGAACGAACCGGGCGAACCGCCACCACCCGCGCCCGATGCCCCGCCGACCTTGTTGTCGTCATCGGAGCTCATCCGCGCCAGCAGCTGGTGGATGGCGTTGTCGAGCTGCTGCAGCAACTGGATCAACTGGCTTTGCGCGCCGTTGGCGCCGCCGAGCGCGTCGATGCCGTTGCTGCCATTCACGTTGCCGATCGCAAGGGACATGTCGAACCCCGGGGAAGGTGAGATTCACCAAGCCTAAAGGCGAGCAGCTCGGCGAGGCCGTGCCGGCGGAAACGATGTACGCCGATCCGAAGCAGGCGATGAAAATTCGCGCCGCGCGACCTCCCGACGTGCAAGGGGCCGGATCCTCACTCGCCGCGTTCGCCAATCCGCAAGGGCTGGCCCCGCTCCAGCGCGGTGAGGCGCCCGCCCGCGCCGAGCTTGGCGAAGCTGTCCTCGAGCTGGGCCTGGGTCTCCTTGAGATGCACCCAGCCTTCGTTGTGGACGGCGACCAGCCGCGCCTCGGGAAACGCCTGCGCCGCCTCGAGCGCATCCTCGCTGCCCATCGTCATGTGGAAACGCCCGCGAGGCTCGGCCGCCCCCGTGAACAGCACCACCACGCGCGGCGAGCAGCGCCGCGCGACTTCCGCCGTGCCCTGATACCAGACGGTGTCGCCCGTCACGTAGACCAGGTCGCCCGGCTCATCGATGCCGAGCGCGAAGCCGATCACGTCGCCCGAATACGGCTCGATGCCGACCGGCCCGTGGCGCGCCGGGGTCGCCGTGACCAGCAGGCGCCGGCCGTCGCGCGTCGGCAGCGTGCGCGTCTCGAAGGGCGCGAGACCGAGCGCATTGCCGCCCAGCCGCCGCGCCCCGGCCTGCGTCGTGTAGACCAGCGGCACGCGCGGCAGCATGGCGCGGCCGGCATGGTCGAGATTGTCGAAATGGTGGTCGTGGCTGAGCAGCACCGCGTCGAGCGCACCGATCTCCTCGACCGACAAGGCCGGCCCGGTGGTCTTCTCGAAGCGAACCGGCTGCTCCTGGTAGAGCCCGGGCGGATCGAAGGTCGGATCGGTCAGCAGGCGCATGCCGTCGTATTCGATCAGCACCGTCGGGCCGCCGATCAGCGTCAGGGTCAGGTCTGGAGCCTTCATCGCGGGTTTCCTGTTCGGTTGGTGGAGGAAGCCATGCTAGGCTGCCGTTCCATGTTCGAAAATTCCCCAACTCTCGACAATGGCTGATCAAATTCGTACAACGCCCGACTGGGAAGACATCCGCGTGTTCGTCGCGCTGGCGCGTCACGGCAGCCTGTCGGCGGCGGCACGAGCCCTGTCGGTGTCGCATGCCACCATCTCGCGGCGCATCCAGTCGCTCGAACAGGCGCTGGGCGAACGGCTGGTCGAGCGCCGCCCCGACGGCTACGTGCTGACGCCGGCCGGCACCCGCACGCTCGGCTCGGCCAGCGAGATGGAAGCCGCCGCCGCGCAACTGGGCCGCGGCGGCCCCGACGACAGCCCGCGCGGCCTGGTGCGGATCAACGCGCCGCCCAGCCTGGCCCAGCACTTCCTGATCGCGCGGCTGGCGACGCTGACCGCCCGTCATCCCTCGCTCGATATCGATCTCGCCTCGGACTTCCGGGTGGTCAGCCTGGAGCGGCGCGAAACCGACATCGCGCTGCGCTTCGGGCGGCCCGAGGACGGCGACGTGCTGGCCCGCTGCGTTGCGATCCTGGGCTACGGGCTGTTCGCCGCGCCGTCGCTGGCTGCCGGGCTCGCGGCCGGCGGCGCGCCGGTGTTCGTCGGCTTCGACGAGGCCAATGCGCACCTGCCGGAGGCGGCCTGGCTCGCCCGGCATTTCCCGAAGGCCCGGCTGGCGCTGCGCGGCGGCAGCTACCTGGCACAGGCCAGCGCGGCCGGCGCGGGCGCGGGCGTCGCCCTGCTGCCGAATTTCATCGGCCGCGCCGATCCGGCGCTGGTGCCGTGCCGGCTGGCCCATGCGCCGCCGGCACGCGAGATCTGGCTGCTGACGCGGCGCGAGGCCCGCAAGGACCTGCCGACGCGAACCGTCGCCGATCATCTCGGGGAAGTGTTCGCGGACGCGGCCGGCGAGCTGGCCTGAGCCGGACGCAGGCAGCCGTGCCCCATCGTGAATCAGGCAAGAATGGGGAATTAACGTGGAAAATTAATGCGGGGAACCCGCGGGAAGACGAACGCGGGGAAAGGACAAACAGACGGGAAGATCGAGCAAGACGCCGGCGGCGGCGCCTTCCTCCTTGCGCGAGATGCGCGCGGCCCGCAAGGGGCCGTGCCTCGATCCGACAGTGACGGCGGGATCAGTTGTCCTGCGGACACTGCAGGTTGCAGCCGTCCGGATCGCCCAGGTCGCCCTTCTTACGGGCTTCCGTGCGCTTGCCGGTCTGGTACTTCTTCGACGGCGCCGAGGCCGCGAACTGCATCTGCGGATGCTCGTTGAACTTGAACTGGTCGGTCAGGATGCCGCCCGGCACGCCCGGCGCATTCTGCGCGAAGGACACCGAGGCGACGGCGGACAGCACGCCGACCGTGAGGCCCACGGCGGCAAGATTGGCGAGGAGTTTCATGACGTCTGGCGCCGTGTCGCGGCGCGATGGCTGGAATTGTTGGCTAAACGAAAAGCGTAGCGCAAATGCGCGCCGCTTGCATTGGCCACGGCTTGCCTCGCGTTACCGGCGGTTTCGGGGGACAGGCGAATTCCCGTCCCCCTGACGCTCTCTCGCCCCGCTCAAACCGCCGTGATGCCCGACAGGCCGTCCGCCACCGACAGCAGCGTGCCGCAGGCGGCGGGATCGTAGCCGTCGAGCCCCGCCACCGTCTCTCGATAGGGTTCGTCGCGCAGCAGCGACAGCGCGCCCGCCAGCGGCGGTTCGCCGAGCCGCCCCTGCTCGCAGGCGAAGTAATAGTCCTCGTCGACCACCGGGATGAAGGCCAGCCCGAAGTGATGCGCGGCCGGCTCGACGCCGAAGCCCAGATCGGCCATCCCGCTGGCCACGAAGGCCGCGATCGCCGAATGGGTCAGCTCGGCCGAGGCATAACCGTTGATCCGCTCGGGATCGACGCCGATCTCGCGCAACGCCAGGTCGAGCAGCATGCGCGTGCCGGAACCGGGCTGGCGGTTGACGAAGCGCACGTCCTCGCGCGCCAGGTCGGCCAGCCCCACCACGCCCTTGGGATTGCCGCGCGGGATGAACAGGCCCTGTTTGCGCCGCGTCAGGTGGATCAGCACGTGGCGCGTGTCGTCGAGCCAGGGCCGGTAGATCTGCGCGCAATTGGCGCGGAACGCGCCGCGCGGCAGGTGGAAGCCCGCCATGTCGCATTCGCCGCGCGCCAATGCCTTCACGGCCTCCACGCTCTCGCGGTACTTGATGTCGACCTGGGCATGCCCGTCCACCAGGGCCGACACCAGGGCCGCCACCGCGTAGCCGTGCGAGGCGTGGATCCGCAGCGCGCCGGGATGCTGGGTCAGCCGGCGGTTCAGCTCGCTGGCCACCTCGGCCGCCAGCGCCCGCAGATTGCCGCCCAGCCGCTCGCCCACCAGCCGCTGCGCGCCGATCACGGCCGCGCCCAGCTCCGAGAGCGAGGTGCCCTTGCCGCGCGCGGTCTCGATCAGCGCGCCGCCGACGCAGGCTTCCAGCGCCCGCAGCAGGCCCCAGGCGTGCCGGTAGGACAGCCCCTTGGCCTCCGCGGCCTGCGCGATGCTGCCGGTGGTCGCGACCAGCTCGAGCAACGGCACCACATCGGACAGGCTCGCCGTGCGCCCTTCGCTGTCGCGCACGATCAGATGTGCGTCGCATTCGACTCGAATCATTTATGCAGCCTCATTTCTTATTGCGACCTGAATTCTAACGGCTTATCGTCTTCAACACTCGATCAAACAGCAGTGTCAGTGCCCGGTTATATGCAGTAGCCGTGCATATAGACCTGGAGGAGCTCAGGATGTCCCCATCCCCCGTTTCAGCGGACGCGCTGGTATCCCGCCACGCGCGCGCCGATCAATCGCTGGTCGCGATCCTGCACGCGATCCAGGACGAAGCCGGCTACGTGCCCGAGGGCTGCGTGCCCTTGTTGGCCAAGACCTTGAACCTGTCGCGCGCCGAAGTCCATGGCGTGTTGACCTACTACCACCACTTCCGCACCACCCCGCCCGCGCGCGTGACGATCCAGCTGTGCCGCGCCGAAGCCTGCCGCAGCCTCGGCGGCGAAGCGCTGGTCGAGCACGCGCAGGCGCGCACCGGCTGCCGCATCGACCAGGGCGCGCAAGGCGATGTCGAACTGGAATCGGTCTACTGCCTCGGCTTCTGCGCGCAGTCCCCATCCGCGATGATCAATGGTGAACCTCACGCGCGCATGACAGCGGCGCGTTTCGATGCGCTGCTCGCCGCGGCCGATCTCAAGGAGCCCGCATGAGCCAGGCCGCAGTCCGCATTTACGTCCCCCGCGATTCGGCCGCGCTGGCCGTCGGCGCCGAGGCGCTGGCGCGTGCCATCACGGCCGAGGCCGCCGCGCGCGGCCTGGCGATCGAGCTGGTCCGCAATGGCTCGCGCGGCCTGCTCTGGCTGGAGCCGCTGGTCGAGGTGGCCACGCCGGCCGGCCGCGTCGGCTACGCGAATCTCGACGCGGCCCAGGTCGGCGCGCTGTTCGACGCCGGCTGGCTCGAGGGCGGCGAACACCCGTCGCGCGTCGGCCTGGTCGATGAACTGCCCTACCTGAAGAAGCAGCAGCGGCTGACCTTCGCGCGCATCGGCATCACCGATCCGCTGTCGATCGACGACTACCTCGCGCACGGCGGCCTGGAAGGGCTGCGCCGCGCGCTCACGCTGGACGGCGCCGCGGCCTGCGAGGAACTGATCGAATCGGGCCTGCGCGGACGCGGCGGCGCCGCGTTCCCGGCCGGCATCAAGTGGCGCACCGTGCGCCAGGCGCAGGCGACGCAGAAGTACGTGGTCTGCAATGCCGACGAGGGCGACTCGGGCACCTTCTCCGACCGCCTGGTCATGGAGAGCGATCCCTACTGCCTGATCGAAGGCATGATCATCGCCGGCGTGGTGACGGGCGCCACGCAAGGCCATATCTACGTGCGCAGCGAATACCCGCATGCGATCGCCGCGCTGAACCAGGCGATCGAGCGCGCCCGCGCGGCCGGCTGGCTCGGCGCCGACGTGCTCGGCTCGGGCCGCGCCTTCGAGCTGTTCGTCGCCAAGGGCGCCGGCGCCTATGTCTGCGGCGAGGAAACGGCCCTGCTCGAATCGCTGGAAGGCAAGCGCGGCGTGGTGCGCGCCAAGCCGCCGCTGCCCGCGCTGCAGGGCCTGCACGGCCAGCCCACCGTGATCAACAACGTCATCACGCTGGCCACCGCGCCGATCATCTTCGCGCGCGGCGCCCAGTTCTACCGCGACTACGGCATGGGCCGCTCGCGCGGCACCCTGCCGTTCCAGCTGGCGGGCAACATCCGCCAGGGCGGCCTGGTCGAGCTCGCGTTCGGCGTCACGCTGCGCGAGCTGCTGTTCGAGTTCGGCGGCGGCACCGCCAGCGGCCGGCCGGCGCGCGCCGCCCAGGTGGGCGGCCCGCTCGGCACCTACCTGCCGGACAGCCAGTGGGACATCCCGCTCGACTACGAGGCCTATGCCGCGGTCGGCGCGGTGGTCGGGCACGGCGGCATCGTGCTGCACGACGACAGCTCCAACCTCGCCGAGCTCGCCGAATACGCAATGCAGTTCTGCGTGCACGAGTCCTGCGGCAAGTGCACCCCGTGCCGGATCGGTTCGACGCGCGGCGTCGAGACCATCGCCCGGATCCGCGCCGGCGACACCTCCGAGCGGCAGGTGCACCTGCTGCGCGACCTCTGCGACACCATGATGGCCGGCTCGCTGTGCGCGATGGGCGGCATGACGCCGTACCCGGTGCTCTCAGCGCTCGACCACTTCCCGGAAGATTTCGGACTCGGCGGCGCCCATGCGGCAGCCAAAGCCGCGGCCTGACAGGAGACAAGCGATGTCCACCCAAGCATTCGATTCCTCGCGCGCCGGCGGCTGCGGCTCCGGCAACTGCGCCTGCAAGAGCGCCGCGCAAGCGCGACGCGATCCCTTCGACGACACCGACTACGGCACCCCGTTCCGCCACGCCGACACCGACGTCACGCTCGAGATCGACGGCCAGTCGGTGACCGTGCCGGCCGGCACCTCGGTGATGCGCGCGGCGGTGGAAGCCGGCGTGCACGTGCCCAAGCTGTGCGCCACCGATTCGCTCGAACCCTTCGGCTCGTGCCGGCTGTGCCTGGTCGAGATCGAGGGCAGGCGCGGCACGCCGGCCTCCTGCACCACGCCGGTCGAAGCCGGCATGAAGGTGCGCACCCAGAGCGATCGGCTGCAGGGCCTGCGCCGCAACGTGATGGAGCTCTACATCTCCGATCACCCGCTCGACTGCCTGACCTGCCCCGCCAACGGCGATTGCGAGCTGCAGGACATGGCCGGCGTGGTCGGCCTGCGCGAGGTGCGCTACGGCTTCGAGGGCGACAACCACCTGAAGGCGAAGAAGGACGAGTCGAACCCCTACTTCAGCTACGACCCGTCCAAGTGCATCGTCTGCAACCGCTGCGTGCGCGCCTGCGAGGAAACCCAGGGCACCTTCGCGCTGACGATCGCCGGGCGCGGCTTCGAATCGCGCGTGGCCGCCGGCGAGAGCGGCAGCTTCATGGAATCGGAATGCGTGTCCTGCGGCGCCTGCGTGGCGGCCTGCCCGACCGCGACGCTGCAGGAAAAGACCGTCAGCTTCATGGGCCAGGCCGAGCACTCGGTGATCACGACCTGCGCCTACTGCGGCGTGGGCTGCTCGTTCAAGGCCGAGATGAAGGGCTCGCAGGTGGTGCGCATGACGCCCCACAAGAACGGCCTGGCCAACGAGGGCCATGCCTGCGTGAAGGGCCGCTTCGCCTGGGGCTACGCCACCCACAAGGACCGCATCACCAAGCCGATGATCCGCGAGAAGATCACCGACCCGTGGCGCGAGGTGAGCTGGGACGAGGCACTGAACTACGCCGCCTCGCAGTTCCGCAAGCTGCAGGACAAGTACGGCCGCGACTCGATCGGCGGCATCACCTCCTCGCGCTGCACCAACGAGGAAACCTACCTGGTGCAGAAGCTGGTGCGCGCCGCGTTCGGCAACAACAACGTCGACACCTGCGCGCGCGTATGCCACTCGCCGACCGGTTACGGCCTCAAGACCACGCTCGGCGAATCGGCCGGCACCCAGACCTTCGCCTCGGTCGCGAAGGCCGACGTGATCGTGGTGATCGGCGCGAACCCCACCGACGGCCACCCGGTGTTCGGCTCGCGCCTGAAGCGCCGCGTGCGCGAAGGCGCCAAGCTGGTGGTGATCGACCCGCGCCGCATCGACATCGTCGACAGCGCGCACGTGAAGGCCGCGCATCACCTGCAACTGCGCCCCGGCACCAATGTCGCGATGATCAATTCGCTGGCCCACGTGATCGTCACCGAGGGGCTGCTCGACGAGGCCTTCATCGCCGAGCGCTGCGAGACGCGCGCCTTCGACGAATGGCGCGCCTTCGCCGCGCGCGAGGAGAACTCGCCCGAGGCCAACCAGGCGATCACCGGCGTGCCGGCCGAGCAGGTGCGGCTGGCCGCGCGGCTCTACGCGAACGGCGGCAACGCGGCGATCTACTACGGGCTCGGCGTGACCGAGCACGCGCAGGGCTCGACCATGGTGATGGGCATCGCCAACCTAGCCATGGCCACCGGCAACGTCGGCCGCGAAGGCGTGGGCGTCAACCCGCTGCGCGGCCAGAACAACGTGCAGGGCTCCTGCGACATGGGCTCGTTCCCGCACGAGCTGCCCGGCTACCGCCATATCAGCGACACCACGGTGCGCGCGCAGTTCGAGGCGGCCTGGCAGGCGACGCTGCAGCCCGAACCGGGCCTGCGCATCCCGAACATGTTCGACGCGGCGCTCGACGGCAGCTTCAAGGGCCTCTACTGCCAGGGCGAGGACATCGTCCAGTCGGATCCGAACACGCAGCATGTGGCGGCCGCGCTGTCCTCGATGGAATGCATCGTGGTGCAGGACATCTTCCTGAACGAGACCGCCAAGTACGCGCACGTGCTGCTGCCGGGCTCGACCTTCCTCGAGAAGGACGGCACCTTCACCAACGCCGAGCGCCGCATCTCGCGCGTGCGCCGCGTGATGCCGCCGCTGGCCGGCTACGCCGACTGGGAAGTCACGCTGCTGCTGTCGAAGGCGCTCGGCTACGAGATGCAGTACTCGCATCCGTCCGAGATCATGGACGAGATCGCCGCGCTCACACCGACCTTCTCGGGCGTCTCCTACGAGAAGCTCGACCAGCTCGGCAGCATCCAGTGGCCGTGCAACGAGGCGGCCCCGGAAGGCACGCCGACCATGCACATCGACGGCTTCGTGCGCGGCAAGGGCCGCTTCGTGATCACGCAGTTCGTGGCCTCGCCGGAGAAGGTCAACGCGCGTTATCCGCTGATCCTGACCACCGGCCGGATCCTCTCGCAGTACAACGTCGGCGCGCAGACGCGCCGCACCGAGAACGTCCACTGGCACGACGAGGACCGGCTCGAGATCCATCCGCACGATGCCGAGGAGCGCGGCATCCATACCGGCGACTGGGTCGGCATCGAGTCGCGCGCGGGGCAGACGGTGCTGCGCGCGCTGGTGTCGGACCGCATGCAGCCGGGCGTGGTCTACACCACCTTCCACTTCCCGGAATCGGGCGCCAACGTGATCACCACCGACAGCTCGGACTGGGCCACCAACTGCCCCGAGTACAAGGTCACGGCGGTGCAGGTGCTGCCGGTCACGCAGCCGTCCGAATGGCAGCAGAAGTATTCGCGCTTCAACACCGAGCAGATCGGCCTGCTGCAGCAACGCGAAACGGCCGTGCCGGCCGGTTCGGGCAAGTGAGGAGGCGCGCGACATGAAGGTCGAACACCTGGTCACGATGGCCAACCAGATCGGCACCTTCTTCGCCTCGATGCCCGATCGCGGCGAGGCGGTGAACGGCGTCGCCGATCACATCAAGCGCTTCTGGGAGCCGCGCATGCGCCGCACCCTGCTCGCGGTGCTCGACGAGCCCGAGGGCGAGGTGTTCCGCTCGCTCGAGCCGATCGTGCAGGAGGCGCTGCTCACGCATCGCGCGCTGCTCGAACCGGCGGCCTCGCCCGCCGTCTAGGCGGGCCGCGGCAGGCAGGCGGCGCGACTCGACGGGCCGCATACGACAAGGCGCCGACATGCGAGATGCATGTCGGCGCCTTTCTCTTTGGATCCGCCCGTTCCCGCCGTCACGCGCGCCGGTCGACCGCCGCGAACCAAGTCTCGCAATGCCTGAGCAGCGCGTTGGCATCCGACGCGGATCGGCCGCGCGCGGCCAGGTAACCGTCGGGCCGGATCAAATAGAAACAGGGCCGCGTATGACCATAGGCCTCGTCGAGCGGCGGTGCGCCATCCTCGTCGGTATCGATCACGCGCCAGGTGCGGATCGCGCCCGGCATCAGCCGGTCGAGCGCTTGCGCCAGGCGGCTGCCGTCCGGGTCGCCGGCCTGCCCGGCATCGCCCGCCTCGCCGGCCGGCCCCGCCTCGAGCAGCAGCAGCGTGAAGTGCGCGGGATCGTGCAGGTCGAACACCCGCGCCACGCCGGGCGCGCCGCCCAGGGGCCCGTCCAGCACCCGCAGCAGCGCGTCGGGCGCGCGTTCGCCCGCGCGCGGACCGCCGTCCAGCACGCGTTCGAGCGTCAGCGGGCTGCGCCGGTACTGCACCGCCAGTTCGCTGACCGAGCGGCGCAGCGCATCGCGCACCGGGCCCAGCGAGGCCAGCACCGGCACGACGTGCTCGCGCAGCAGCTTCAGCAGCCCGTGATCGGCCTCCACCACCTGGGTGATGAAGCTGGTCTGCCGCAGCACCTCGCGTTCGATCGGATGGCGCTCGGCGTGATAGGTGTCGAGCAGCCGCTCCGGCGCGCCGGCCGTCAGCACGCGCGCGAGTTTCCAGCCGAGGTTGAAGGCTTCCTGGATGCCCGTGTTCATGCCCTGCGCGCCGGCCGGGCTGTGCACGTGCGCGGCGTCGCCGGCGAACAGCACGCGGCCGATGCGCAGATGCTCGACCATGCGGCTGTGCAGATGGAAGTAGGACGACCAGCCCAGCTCGTCGATCGCCAGATGCGGATCGATGCGCTCGCGCACCAGCGCGCGACAGGTTTCGAGCGAGGGCGCCGCCTCGCTGCCTGCACCGCCCTCGCCGAGCTCGCCCGAAGCCCGTGTCGCGGGTGCCCCGTCGCCTTCGCGCTCCGCGGCTTGCGTGTTCCGCTGCGGCCGATCGGCGACGATCCGGTAGCGCCCCTGCCCCAGCGGCAGCATTCCCGCCAGGCCGTCGTGCGTCGCATGCAGGTGGATCTCGTCGTCGGGCCAGCCCGGCTCGGCCGCGACGTCGGCCAGCAGGAAGGTCTGCTCGAAGGCATGGCCGGCGAAGCTCGCGCCCAGCAGGTGCCGCAGCGTGCTGTGCGCGCCGTCGGCGGCGACCAGCCAGGACGGCGCCAGCGTTTCCTCGCGCCCGTCCTCGTGTTCCAGCAGCACGCGCAATGTCTCGCCCTCCTGGCGGCAGCGCGTGAGCTTGACGCCGCGCTCGATCAGGATGTCGAAGGAAGCGAGATGCTCGGTGAGGATGCGCTCGGTCTCGGTCTGCTCCAGCATCAGCAGATAGGGGTAGCGCGTCTGCAGCGGATCGAAATCGAGCTCGGCGATTCGACGCCCGGCCGATACCAGGTGCGCGACGCGCGCGCGATGCCCGAGCTCGAGGAAGGGCTCGACGATGCGGTGCTGTTCGAACAGCTCCAGCGTGCGCGCCTGGATCCCGATCGCGCGCGAATGCGGGGCCGGCCGGCGGGCCTGGTCGACGATGCGCACGGGCAGCTTGGCCCTCGCCAGCGACAGCGCGGCCGCCAGGCCGGTGGGCCCGGCGCCGACGATCAGCACCGGCGCGATATCCAGCGGGACGGCAAGCATCTCGACCTCCGCGATCCAGGACGGTCCCCAAGTCTACGCCCGCCGCCGCACGCGTTCCAGACGCACACGCGCAAATGGACGGGCCCGACGCGCGCTGTGGGAAAATGCGTCTTTCTCGCCAGTCTTGCGTCATGGAATCCGTTTTCGATCGCGCGTTCGCGGCGCATCGGGCAGGCCGCCTGGCCGATGCCGAGCGCGACTACCGCGCCGCGCTCGCGGCCAACCCGTCCGATGCCGATGCGCTGCATCTGTTCGGCGTGCTGCGTCATCAACAGGGGCAGAACCAGGAAGCGGCCGATCTGGTCGGCCGCGCGGTGGAGCTGCGCCCGAACGATGCCGCGCTGCACCTCAATCTCGGCAATGCGCTGAAGGCGCTGGGCCGGATCGACGACGCGATCGTGCGCTTTCGCAATGCGCTGACGCTGGCCCCCGACTTCCCGCTCGCGCACTACAACCTCGGCAATGCCTATGCCGCGCAGGAGCGTCACGAGGATGCGGTGGATGCCTTCGAGCGCGCACTGCGGCTCTCGCCCGGCGATGCCTCGATCCACA
This sequence comes from Burkholderia sp. Ax-1720, assembly GCF_011753035.1. Lineage (NCBI taxonomy): Bacteria > Pseudomonadati > Pseudomonadota > Betaproteobacteria > Burkholderiales > Burkholderiaceae > Burkholderia > Burkholderia sp. Ax-1720. Next base: position 15,616 of record NZ_VWWK01000133.1, read on the forward strand.
ACAACCTCGGCAATGCGCTCAACGCGCTGGGCCGCCACGAGGCGGCCTTCGCCGCGTTCCGCCGCGCGCTGGCGCTGCGACCGGGCCATGCCGGCGCGCACAACAACCTCGGCATGGCGCTGGCCGCGCTCGGCCAGGCCGACGAGGCCGTCTCGCATTTCCAGGCGGCGATCGCCTCCGAGCCGCGCTTCGCGGCCGCGCATTTCAATCTCGGCAACACGCTCGACGCGGTGGGCCGCCACCAGGAAGCGGTGCAGGCCTTCGAGACGGTGCTGGGCCTGCACCCGGCCTTCCCGCTCGCGCTGCTCGGGCTCGGCAATGCGCTGGCCGCGCTCGGCCGCCATGCCCAGGCACGTGCGCGCTACGAGCGCGCGGTCGGCCTCGATCCCTCACTGGTACTAGCCTGGCTCAACCTCGGCACCGCCCATCACGCGCTCGGCGCGCACGAGCTGGCGCTGCGCGCCTTCGACCAGGCGCTGCGCCTGGCGCCCGACCACACGCTGGCGCGCATGCATCGCGCCGTCATCCTGCTGACGTTGCGCGACTTCCGGCGCGGCCTGCCCGAATACGAGGCGCGCCACGCGCTGCCGGGCGCGCCCGCGGCGGGCGAGCCGCGCTGGCATGGCGAGCCGATCGAAGCGCGCACGCTGCTGGTTCGTGCCGAACAGGGTTTCGGCGACACGCTGCAGTTCGCGCGCTTCGTGCCGCTGGCGCGCGAGCGCTGCGCGCGATTGGTGTTCGAGGTGCAGCCCGAGCTGCTGTCGCTGTTCGCGCCGCTGGCCAAGGCTTGGCGCGTCGGCGTCGTGGCGAGCGGGCAAGGCCGTCACGGCGCCGACCTCGGCTGCTCGCTGCTGAGCCTGCCCTTCGCGCTCGGCCTGGACTTCGACGAGATCCCCTCGCGCACGCCCTATCTGTCGGTGCCCGACCACGCGCGACGCCGCTTTCGCGGCTCGCTCGGCGGCCAGTCCAGGCGCAAGCTCGGCATCGTCTGGTCGGGGCGGCGGCAGGTGCAGGAGAATCGCGCCGCGCCGTTCGCCGCGCTCGCGCCGCTGTTCGAGATTCCCGGCGTCGACTGGATCGTGCTGCAGCCGGAGCTGTCGGCCGAGGATCGCGCCGCGCTCGCGACGCATCCGCAGCGCGCGCGCCTTCATCGCGCCGAAGGGCTCGATGATTTCGCCGCCACCGCCGCGCTGATCGACCGGCTCGACGGCGTGGTGGCGATCGACACGGCCGTCGCGCATTTGACGGGCGCGCTCGGCAAGCCGCTGTGGCTGATGCTGGCATTCGCCGCCGACTGGCGCTGGTTCACCGGCGAGGACAGCCCCTGGTATCCGCGCGCCGAGCTGTTCCGCCAGAGCGAGCCGGGTGCCTGGGATCCGGTGGTCGCCGCGGTGGCGGCGCGCATCCGGGCCGGTTAGAGCGGCGCATGCGGGCCGGCTTCATGCCGCCTGCCCGGCAAACGCAAAAGGGAGCGCCGAAGCGCTCCCTTTTTCTTGTGCCGCCGGCGCTGCCCGCGGCAGCGCCGTGCTCAGACCGCCTTGTATTGATTGCGCGATTCCGGCGTGCGATACAGCACCAGGGTCGCGATCAGGCCGCAGATCGCCGCCACGCCGAGCCACAGCCCGGGCGCCGCCTTGTTGTGGGTCTCGTGGATCAGCAGGGTCGAGATCGCCGGCGTGAAGCCGCCGATGGTGGTCGCCAGGCTGTAGGCCAGCGAGAAGCCGGCGGTGCGCACCTCGGCCGGCATCACCTCGGTGAGCGCCACCACCATCGCGCCGTTGTAGGAGCCGTACAGGAAGGACAGCCACAGCTCGACCAGCAGCAGGCGCAGGAAGGACGGCTCGGCCACCAGCCATTGCACGGCGGGATAGGCCGTCAGCAGGGTCAGCACGGTGAAGGTGATCAGCACCGGGCGGCGGCCGATGCGGTCCGAGATGCTGCCCCAGACCGGCAGCCAGACCAGGTTCGACAGGCCGACGCAGACCGTCACCACCAGCGCGTCGATCGAGGACAGGTGCAGTTCCTCCTTGCCGAAGGTCGGCGTATAGGCCGTGATCATGTAGAAGGACACGGTGGTCATGATCACCATGCCCATCCCGGCCAGCACCACGCCCCAGTTCTTCAGCATCGACTGCATGATCTCGCCCATGCTCGGGCGATGGCGGCGCGCCAGGAACTCGTCGGTTTCCTTCAGCGAACGGCGTACAAAAAACAGGAACGGCACGATCAGGCAGCCGATCAGGAACGGCACGCGCCAGCCCCAGCTCGTCATCTGCTCGACCGGCAGCACGCTGTGCAGCACCACGCCGACCAGCGCCGCGAACACCACCGCCACCTGCTGGCTGCCCGACTGCCAGGCGGTGTAGAAACCCTTGTTGCCCTTGGTGGCGATCTCGGACAGGTAGACCGACACGCCGCCCAGCTCGACCCCGGCCGAGAAACCCTGCAGCAGGCGCCCGAGCAGCACCAGGATCGGCGCGAGCATGCCGATGGTGCTGTAGCCGGGCACGACGGCCACCGCCAGCGTGCCGAGCGCCATCAGGCCCAGGGTCAGGATCAGGCCCTTGCGGCGGCCGTGGTGGTCGATATAGGCGCCCAGCACGATCGCGCCGACCGGCCGGATCAGGAAGCCCGCGCCGAACACCGACAGCGCCAGCATCAGCGAGGCGAACGCGTCGCCGCTCGGAAAGTAGGTCTTGGCGATGGCCGAGGCGTAATAGCCATAGACCATGAAGTCATACATTTCCAGGAAGTTGCCGCTGACCACGCGGAATACGGTCCTGGCCTTCGATTCCGACTGGACGGAGGTGTGGGTCGCTGTAGACATTGTGTTATCTCATCTGGCTTTCGCGCGAGGCTCGCGCAGCGTGTGGTGTCGCCGCACCGGGGCCGGCCGTCGGGCCGCCGACCGGCGCCCGCCGACTGTACCGCAGTGTCGCGCAATTCGCTGCGCCAAGGTATGCGGGGAAGTGATGAGAAGCGCGACGTTTCTTGCAAATCGATTACAGATCGAGCAAGAAGGCGGCTTGAGGAGAAAGGAAATTGTCAGGAAAGATGCGGGCGGGCGCCCGCATTCCTCATTTCGCGGCAGGCGACAGGCCGCGTTCGTTCTGCTGCTGGAGCTGCTGCACCTGCCGTTCGAGATCGCGCAACTGCAGCCGCGAGGCACGCTGCTCCACTTCGAGCGCCTGCGCCTGGTCCTGCGCGGCCTGCTGGCGGGCGTCGATCTCGCTGCGCTGCTGGCGCGCCAGGTCGAGGTCGGTCTGCAGGCGCTTGGCGTGATCCTCGGACAGGCCGATCACGCGCTCGAGGAAGGTTTTCTGCGCGGCCAGCTCGGTGCGGCGCAGCTCGATATCCGATAGCTGCACGGTCTGGTCGGCGAAGTTCTGGTAGACCATCTCCGCGCGCGGCCGCTCCTGCGATTTGACGACGCGCCAGAAATGCTTGTCCTGGAACAGCGCCACGTAATAGGTCATCTCGGGCGGATAGAACAGCAGGCTCGCGCCGTAGCTGCCGTTGTAGGTGGTGCGCATCTCCGTGAGGCGATGCTCGCGCAGCATGCCCATCAGCTCCGCGACATTGCCTTGCGCCTCGCCCGCCACCGGCGAGGACGAGGCGGCCGCGCCCTGGCCGTCGTCGGGCGTCAGGGTGGTCACGTCGGGGCGCGTGCCGGCCACCGGCGGCGCGGATTCCGGCACGGCCTGGGGCAGCTCGGCAGGCGCCTGCGCCGCCGTGTTATCGGCCGATGCGGCGCTCGCCGCGTCGGCCGCGCTGGCCACGCCGGCCGCCGACACGATCATGGCCAGCGCCAGCCACGATGCCGCGCGACCGAGGCCGGCGAGCTTGCTCCGCTTGTTCAAGCTGAGGCTCCTGATGGATGGGAAGACGCGCGATTATCGCCTGAAAACGCCAGGCGGCCGCCGGCAGAAACTGCAGGACGGCCGCCTGGCGCAAGATGCACGGCGCGACCGGGCGCGACTCGGTCGGGAACACACTTCGGCGCCGCGCCTCGCGACCGCGCTTCTGAGTCGCGTTAGAGCCGTGTCTCGCGCGCGGCCCGCAGGAAGGTGTCGAGCAGCGGCGTGCAGTCGAGCAGCTCGGCGCCGCCCGCGCGGTGGAACTCCGGATGCCACTGCACGCCCACCACGAAGGGCGCGCGGCGATAGCGGATGCCCTCGATGATGCCGTCCTCGGCCGACACCGCCTCGATATTGAGATCGCGGCCGAGATCGCGGATCGCCTGGTGGTGGATCGAGTTGACCAGGGCATCGCGACGGCCCGGGAACATGTTGGCCAGCGTCGAGTTGTCGGGGAAGCGAATCGCGTGGCGATGCTGGTCGTAATGCTCGCTGACGTGCACGCCCGCGGTCGGCACGTCGGTGGCGATGTCCTGGTAGAGCGAGCCGCCGAACGCGACGTTGATCAACTGGCAGCCGCGGCACACGCCGAGCACCGGCTTGCCCGACTCGACGAACTCGTGCAGCAGCTCGAGTTCGTACATGTCGCGCACGCGATCGCCGGGCCATTCCGGGCGCGCGTCCGAGGCCGCGTAGGTTTGCGGCGAGACGTCGGCGCCGCCCTGCAGCAGCAGCCCGTCCAGATGTTTCGCGTAGTCGCGCAGGCGGATGTTGCTCGGGTGCAGCATGCCCTGGTGGCCGACCGTCGGGATCATGAACACCAGCACGTCGCGCGACATCACCCAGTGCGCGATCGACTCCTCCAGGTATTGAAGCGTCTTGCCGCGCAGGCCGCTGGCACCGGGTTCGGGATGGAAGATGCGGGCCGACACGCCGATGCGCAGCGTGCGCTGCGTGATGCGCTGGCCGGCGCGATCAAACAGGCGCCGGGCGCGCGCCGCGATGATGCGGCCGAACACCGACCAGGGCGTATCGCTCTGCTTGAGGTAGGCGGGTGGTGCCGCCGGCTGCGCCGAGGCGGGCGGCGGACGGGCGGTCTCGAAGTCGGGCGCCGCGCCGAAGCCGGGCGGCGGCGCGCCGGGCCTGGTACCGGCCGGCT